>NZ_JBXAYD010000002.1:305790-362829 GCF_056782075.1 Dellaglioa sp. CoH-56-MRSF-12 | reverse complement strand
CGAACACAGAAGTTAAGCTTCTTAGCGCCAAGAGTAGTTGGGGGTCGCCCCCTGCGAGGGTAGGACGTTGCCATGCTTTTTTTATTATTTTATTCCGGCATAGCTCAGTTGGTAGAGCGCTTGACTGTTAATCAAGATGTCGCAGGTTCGAGTCCTACTGCCGGAGTTTTTATTTTGTAATGTGGAGAATTGTCTGAGTTGGTCTAAGGAGCATGATTGGAAATCATGTAAACGGGTTTCCTGTTTCAAGGGTTCGAATCCCTTATTCTCCGTTGCAAATTGACCCGTTGGTCAAGTGGTTAAGACACCGCCCTTTCACGGCGGTAACATGGGTTCAAATCCCGTACGGGTCATATAAAGTAAATAGTGTATGTTGGAGGTTTAGCTCAGTTGGGAGAGCGTCTGCCTTACAAGCAGAGGGTCACAGGTTCAAGCCCTGTAACCTCCATCGAAGGTCCTATGGTATAGGGGTTATTACGTCCGCCTGTCACGCGGAAGATCACCGGTTCAAATCCGGTTAGGACCGTTTAATGGCTCAGTAGCTCAGTTGGTAGAGCAATGGATTGAAGCTCCATGTGTCGGCAGTTCGATTCTGTCCTGCGCCATTTATTTATAATATTTTGCGGGTGTAGTTTAGTGGTAAAACCACAGCCTTCCAAGCTGTTGTCGCGAGTTCGATTCTCGTCACCCGCTTTTATGATTTTGGGCCTATAGCTCAGCTGGTTTAGAGCGCACGCCTGATAAGCGTGAGGTCGATGGTTCGAGTCCATTTAGGCCCATCAATAATTTATGGAGAAGTACTCAAGTGGCTGAAGAGGCGCCCCTGCTAAGGGTGTAGGTCGTGAAAATGGCGCGAGGGTTCGAATCCCTCCTTCTCCGTTTTTCGTGTTATGACCCGTTGGTCAAGTGGTTAAGACACCGCCCTTTCACGGCGGTAACATGGGTTCAAATCCCGTACGGGTCAGTTTAATATTATCGCGGGATGGAGCAGTCTGGTAGCTCGTCGGGCTCATAACCCGAAGGTCGTAGGTTCAAATCCTGCTCCCGCAATTGGTCCTATGGTATAGGGGTTATTACGTCCGCCTGTCACGCGGAAGATCACCGGTTCAAATCCGGTTAGGACCGTCACAGGTATTATTGGAACCTAAACTTTTATAGTTGAGGTTCTTTTTTTAATTTTATTTACTTTAAGGAGATAAAAATGACTGAAAAACATCTATTCACGTCAGAATCGGTATCAGAGGGTCATCCGGATAAGGTTGCAGATCAAATAAGTGATGCAATATTAGATGCACTTTTAGAAAAGGATCCTAATGCTAGGGTTGCTTGCGAAACAACTGTAACAACTGGTTTAGTTCTTGTAGTTGGTGAAATATCAACAAATGCCTACGTTGATATTCAGCAGGTAGTAAGACGAACTATTAAGGAAATTGGATATATTAATTCACAAGTTGGTTTTGATGGTGATAATTGTGCTGTTATGGTTGCTATAGATGAACAATCTCCTGATATTGCATTAGGTGTTGATACATCTTTAGAAACTAAAAACGGTGATTTAGATCCTTTAGATCAGATTGGTGCAGGTGATCAAGGATTAATGTTCGGATATGCGGTAGACGAAACACCGGAACTCATGCCATTACCGATTTCAATTAGTCACAAATTAATGCAACGTGTTGCAAGTTTACGAAAAAATAAGGAATTAGAATACTTAAGACCTGATGCTAAGGCACAGGTAACTGTTGAATATAATGATAAAGGTCAACCATTTAGAATTGACACTGTTGTTATTTCTACACAACATGATGAAAAAACGGAATTGAAACAAATTCAAGATGATATGATTGAAAAAGTAATTAAAGTTATTATTGACCCTGATTTGTTGGATTCAGATACAAAGTATTATATTAATCCAACCGGACGATTTGTTATCGGTGGTCCAAAGGGTGATGCTGGACTTACTGGAAGAAAAATAATTGTTGATACATATGGTGGATATGCACATCATGGTGGAGGTGCTTTCTCCGGTAAAGATGCAACAAAAGTTGATCGTTCAGCTAGTTATGCTGCTCGCTATATTGCAAAAAATATAGTTGCAGCTAAAATTGCATCACAGGTTGAGGTTCAACTTGCGTATGCAATTGGGGTTGCTCAACCTGTATCAATTAATATTAATACATTTGGTACATCTAAATATGACGAATTGGATTTAGTTCAAGCTGTTCGTAAAATTTTTGATTTACGGCCTGCAGGAATTATTGAAATGTTAGACTTACGTCGCCCAATATATAAACAGACAGCAGCATATGGTCATTTTGGTCGTACAGATATTGACTTACCTTGGGAAAAAACAGATAAGATTAAAAGTTTACTTAACGAATTAAATTAAAATAAAAAATGACTTTATTAAATATCATTTTAATAGAGTCATTTTTTATTTAGGAGGTACTTTATGAATTCAAAAACAAATGTAAAATTAGTTACAATTGCTATATTTGTAGCAACATTTTTAACAGCCGTTGAAGGAACAATTGTTTCAACAGCTATGCCAACTATTGTTGGTGAACTTCATGGTGTTTCATTAATGAATTGGGTTTTTTCAATATATTTATTAACTAATGCCATGATGACACCAATATACGGTAAGCTCGCAGATGTTTTAGGACGTAAACCAGTATTTATTTTTGGTCTTGTCATATTTTTGGTTGGTTCAACTCTCTGTGGATTTTCTAATAGTATGGCCACATTAATTATTTCGCGGGCTATTCAAGGTATCGGGGCGGGTGCTATAATGCCAGTGTCATTTACTATAATTGCTGATATTTATTCTGTGGACAAACGTGCTAAAATAATGGGATTAAACGGATCTGCTTGGGGTATAGCGTCAATAGTTGCACCATTGTTAGGTGGTTTCATTGTTGATCATCTTAATTGGCACTGGGTATTTTTCATTAATTTACCTATTGGGTTAGTGACGATAGCAATGATACAAATTTTTTTCAAAGAAAAGCGAAGAATTATGAGTTCAAAAATAGATTTTTTAGGCAGTATATTATTAATGCTTAGTATTTTATCTATTTTATATAGTTTTCAACGTTGGGGCGATGATGGTATAGACCTGATTGTTTTAATTTCTTTCTTTATATTTATTATGTCGCTTTTATTATTTATTCAATGGGAAAAAAGAGTTGAAGATCCAATTATTTCATTGAAACTTTTTAATAATAGAACATTTGTGATTCAAAATGTAGTAGCAGCATTAATATCTGGATTTTTAATTGGATTTGAAGTTTATATACCAACATGGACTCAAGGAATATTAGGATTAAAAGCATCAATGGCAGGATTTGCAGTAACACCCAGTTCCATCTTATGGATAGCTGGTTCCTTTTTTGCTGGAAGTATGATGGCAGCTTGGACACCAAAAAAAGTTTTATCGATTAGTCTATTTTTTATTTTAGTGGGTGCCATTGCACTAGGTACTTTGCCTATAAATACACCTTTTTATCTTTTCTTTATCATTTCGGCTGTACTAGGGATTGGATTTGGGATTACCATTACAACTACGACAGTTACTGCACAGAGTTTAGTACCACAGGCTGACGTAGGTGTGGCTACATCATTTAATACTTTAAGTCGTACATTAGGACAAACATTAATGATTTCAGTCTTTGGGATCATATTTAATACACAAATGCATAAGGAAATAGTAAAAACACCTGGAACAAAGGACAGCATGATGGATATTTTAATTAATCCGCAAACGGCTAACCAACTACCGCAACATTTAATACCAAAATTACGTGAAGTTTTGTATCAAGGTCTTCATGGGATATATATAGCAGGTATTTTTATTGTAATTCTTGCAATTATTATTAATTTATTCGATAAAAAGACTAAAGATTATTTGCAATAACAGGGTTCGTTTGCTACACTAAAAATAATATAAAACGATTAAGAGGAACTAGTAAAGTAACTAACTATTTCAGCGAGTATATGGGAGTGGAAATATACATAGTTGGTTATTTGAACTCATCCTTGAGTTTTCTCACTGAACGGTAGTAGGTGCGAACGTTATTTCACGTTATGAAAAAGAGTCAGTATTTTATACTGGAATAATAGGTGGTACCGCGGAAAATTCGTCCTATAGAAGTTTATCTTCTATAGGACTTTTTTGTATATATAATCAGAAAGGAAGTAATACACATGGCATATAACCATAAAGAAATCGAACAAAAATGGCAAGCATTTTGGGATGCAAATCAGACATTTAAAACGACTGAAGATCCTGAAAAGAAAAATTATTATGCATTAGATATGTTTCCGTATCCATCCGGGCAAGGACTTCATGTTGGACATCCAGAAGGTTTCACGGCTACAGATATTTTGGCTCGAATGAAGAGAATGCAAGGATTTAATGTCTTACATCCAATGGGATGGGATGCCTTTGGTCTTCCAGCTGAACAGTATGCACTTGATACTGGACATAGCCCTAAAGCATTTACTAAAACGAATACTGATAATTTTAGGCGTCAAATTAAATCCTTGGGACTTTCATATGATTGGAGTCGTGAGTTAAATACGACTGATCCTGATTATTATAAATGGACACAATGGATTTTTGAAAAATTATATGAAAAAGGTTTAGCGTATGAAGATGAAGTTGCCGTTAACTGGAGTCCTGATTTAGGAACTGTTGTTGCTAATGAAGAAGTTATTGATGGTAAAACAGAACGTGGCGGGTACCCAATTGTCAGAAAACCAATGCGCCAATGGGTCTTAAAAATTACTGCTTATGCTGATCGCTTACTTTCAGATTTAGACGATTTAGATTGGCCAGATAGCATCAAAGAGCAACAAAGAAATTGGATTGGAAAATCAACTGGTGCTAGCGTTAACTTTAAAGTCGATCAACATGATGATATAAAAATTGATGTCTTTACGACACGTCCTGAAACTATTTATGGTGTTTCTTATATTATTGTCGCACCAGAATTAGATATAATTGATAAAATTACTATTGATTCTCAAAAGGATGCTGTTAAGGCTTATCAAAAAGAAATAGAAGTTAAGTCAGATTTAGAGAGAACTGATTTAGCTAAAGATAAAACTGGGGTATTTACTGGTTCTTACGCAATAAATCCTGTAAATGGTAAAAAATTACCAATTTGGATTGCTGATTATGTTCTAGCATCGTATGGAACTGGTGCTGTTATGGCAGTACCTGCACATGATGAAAGAGATTTCGAATTTGCAACTAAATATGGATTGGATATTTTACCCGTTATAGAAGGACCTGAAATAACTGATGAAGCAAATACTGAACCTGGTAAATATATTAATTCTGGTTTTTTAAATGGCTTAGTGAAAGCTGATGCTATCGAAAAAGCTATTGCTTGGATGGAAGATAATAACATTGGTGAAAAGAAAACAAATTATAAATTACGTGATTGGTTATTTTCAAGACAACGATATTGGGGTGAACCAATTCCTATTATTCACTGGGAAGATGGCGAAACAACAACAGTCCCTGTAGATCAGTTACCACTTGAATTACCTGAAGCAACGGATATTAAACCCTCTGGAACAGGTGAGAGTCCATTAGCCAACTTAACTGACTGGATTAATGTTGTCGACGAAAATGGGCGTAAAGGTAAACGTGAAACGAATACGATGCCACAATGGGCTGGTAGTTCATGGTACTTTGTTCGTTTTATTGATCCACATAACCCTAATGAAATTGCTGACCATAAAAAGTTAGAAGAATGGTTACCTGTTGACGTTTATGTTGGGGGTGCAGAACATGCTGTGTTACATTTGCTATACGCAAGGTTCTGGCATAAATTCTTGTACGATATTGGCGTTGTACCTACTAAAGAGCCGTTCCAAAAGTTAGTTAATCAAGGGATGATTTTGGGCGATAATCATGAAAAAATGTCTAAGTCTAAAGGTAACGTGGTTAATCCAGATGATATCGTTGAACGTTTTGGTGCGGATACTTTGCGCCTTTATGAAATGTTTATGGGTCCATTAGATGCCTCAATTGCTTGGAGCGAAGATGGGTTAAATGGTTCGCATAAATTTATTGAACGTATTTGGCGTTTAATTATGGATGAAGATAATCAAATTAGCGCAGCTATTGTTGATAAAAATGATGGTGAACTTGATAAGATTTATAATCAAACAGTAAAAAAAGTAACTGAAGATTACGAAGCACTTCATTTTAATACAGCTATTTCACAATTGATGATTTTTGTTAATGAAGCTTTTAAAGTTAAATCGTTAGCTAAAGAACAAGTTGAAGGATTTATTCAATTGATTGCACCAATAGCGCCACACATGGCTGAAGAAGTTTGGTCGTTGTTAGGAAATAAGGAATCAATTAGTTATGCTGCATGGCCAATATTTGATGAAAGTAAACTTGTTGAAAATACAGTTGAAATTGTCTTACAAGTAAATGGTAAAGTGCGTCAACATAGCGTGGTTTCAAAAGATGCAACTAAAGATGAATTAGAAAAAATGGCTTTAAATGATGACAAAATTAAAGAAGAACTTGAAGGTAAAACAATTCGAAAAGTAATTGCTGTCCCTGGTAAGTTAGTTAATATTGTCGCAAATTAAAGCTTTAATTTAAGTAAACGGGGACTACAAAATTATCGATATTTTGTGGTTCCTATTTATTTTTGGTTAAAATTCAAAAAATAAATTGCAACTGAATTTTAAAAGCTATAAAATGGTAAGATTAAGTATGATCAGAAAGTAGGGTACAAAAGTAATGGATGAAGATATCGAAGTAGAGGGCCAAGCAGCTTCTGAACAAAATGACGCTAAACAAAAGATGTTGCAAGGATCAGCTTGGATGACTGCTGGTAGTATTTTTTCAAGAGTTTTAGGGGCAATTTATATTATTCCATGGAATATGTGGTTGGGACCAGATAGATTACAAGCTAATGCACTTTATAGTATGGGTTATAACGTTTACAGTTTCTTCTTAATGATTGCTGTTGCTGGTGTTCCTTCAGCCGTAGCTAAGCAGGTTGCGCATTACAATGCACAAAATGAATATGGTATTGGAAGACGCCTATTTAAATATGGGATGGCTTTAATGGCGATTATGGGTGTAGTCTGTGCAGTAATATTATGGATTATCGCACCATACATTACAAGTGGTGATAAGAATGTGATTCCAGTCTTTAGATCCTTATCTTGGGCATTATTGATTATTCCTATGATGAGTTTAATACGAGGCTTTTTTCAAGGCTATCAGGAAATGGCTCCGTCAGCAATTTCACAGTTCTTTGAACAAATTGCTCGAGTTATTTATATGCTTGCCGCAACTTTTATCATCATGAAAATTAGTCATGGTAGTTATATTACAGGTGTAACGCAGTCAACTTTTGCGGCTTTTATTGGGGCCTTAGGCGGAATGCTAGTTTTAGTATGGTATTTTTATCGTCGAAAACCAGAATTGGATCGATTAGTTGCCAATAGTGATAATAAGTTAACAATTTCTACCAAACAAATTATTAAAGAAGTTATCAGGGAATCTATTCCTTTTATTATTATTGGCGCTGCCATTACGATTTTTGGATTGATTGATCAGTATACCTTCTTTGGTATTATGAGCCATGTTACAAACTACTCACGAACGATTCAAAATGAACTGTGGGCATTATTTAGTTTTAATGCTAATAAATTAGTTATGATTATTATTTCTATTGCGTCTGCCATGTCTATTACAGCTATTCCGTTATTATCTGAGGCATATACAAGAAATGATAAAAAGGCTTTGAGTGAACAAACTTCTGACACCTTACAATTGTTCTTTTTCGTAATGTTACCTTGTGCCTTAGGGATGGCAGCTGTTGCTCACCCACTATATGTTGTTTTCTATGGGTATGATCCAGTTGGAATCTATGTTTTACAATTTTCAGCGTATGAATCAATCTTCTTAGGATTATTCACAGTTGTTTCTGCTATTTTACAAGGTGTTTATCAAAATAAAAAAGCAATTATATATTTTGTCGTTGGAGTGGTAGTTAAATTAATTGTTCAATATCCATTAGTAGCTTGGTTAGGTGCCTTTGGGCCATTAGCAGCTACAGGGATCGGGATGGGCGTAAGTTCATGGCTAATGATTCGCTCATTACACAAAATGTTCCATTTAAATGTAAAATTAATACAAACAAGATTAAATAAAATGATGCTTTATGCACTAATAACATTTTTTACCGCATTTATAGTAGTAAAAATTGCTTATCTATTTTTACCAATAGACAGCCGAATTAGTGCAATTATCACAATTATTGCTGCCGCTGGATTAGGTGGCTACATATATATTTACTTCAGTTTAAAAACAAGATTAGCCGACAAAATATTGGGCGAACGGGTTGCTGGATTACGCCGTAGATTGAGAATTAAGTGAGGTTTAATTTAAAATGAGAATTGATAAATTTTTGACGGAAACGCAATTTGGTACAAGAAGTGATGTTCGAAAAATTATTAAACAGAAGAAAGTGATTGTTGATGGCGAGTTAATCACTAGCATTAAACTTCAGGTTAGTCCATCAAAATCGGTTATTCAGGTAGATGGTGATGTAATTCACTATCAAAAATATTATTATTATCTTTTAAATAAACCAGCAGGTGTGTTAACGGCAACTAAAGATAGGAAACAAAAGACAGTGATGGATTTGTTCAATAGCGTCGATTATCGGGATGATTTATTTCCAGTTGGACGGTTGGATAAGGATACAACTGGACTATTGCTTATTACAAATGATGGACAATTAGGTCATCAGATGTTGTCACCAAAACATCATATCGATAAAGTGTACTTTGCTAAAGTTGATGGGCAAGTGACTACTGACGATGTGATTAAATTTGAAACCGGATTGCTATTAAAAGATGGGATGCAAACTAAACCTGCAAAATTAATTGTTGAATCTTATAATAGTGATTCAAATATCTCAGAAGTTTTAATTACGATTACTGAAGGTAAGTATCATCAAATCAAACGAATGTTTGGAGCTATCGGTATGAAAGTTATCAGACTTGAACGTAAAAAAATGGCTACTTTAGAGTTAGAACCAACGCTATCGTTAGGCCGCTATCGTGCTTTAACAGATGAAGAAATTGAATCAATCAAATAGAAAATTGTTGGCGTAACTAGCCAGCAATTTTTTATTATTTTATTTGTTTTTGATGTTCCTTTATTGAGTAGTAAGGTCTATCAATATATCTAACTGAATACGCTTTTAAATACCGATTATTAAAATTTTGTGATAAAATGGGCTTACTAATATTTTAGGAGGAATTCAAATGAGTATAGATTGGAAAGCAGAAGTTGAAAAGCGTCAAGACGCCTTATTAGAAGATTTATTTGCAATGTTAAAAATTGAAAGTGTTCGTGATGAATCAATTGCAACAACTGAAGCACCTTTAGGTCCAGGACCTAAAGCTGGGTTAGATAAATTCTTAGAAATTGGAACGCGTGATGGTTTTGAAACATTAAACCTTGATGGTTTAGCCGGACATATCGAATTTGGTGAGGGGGATGAAACGTTAGGTATTTTAGCTCACGTTGACGTTATGCCTGCTGGTAACGGTTGGGATACTGATCCATTCACACCAGTCGTGAAAGATGGTCGAATTTATGCTCGCGGTGCCTCAGATGATAAAGGACCAGGAATGGCTGCATATTATGGTTTAAAAATCATTCAAGAATTAGGATTACCAGTTTCTAAAAAAGTTCGATTTATTATTGGAACGGATGAAGAAAGTGGTTGGAGAGGAATGACTCATTACCTTGAAAATATGCCTGAACCTGATTTTGGATTTTCACCAGATGCATTTTTCCCAATCATTAATGGTGAAAAGGGAAATATTACTTACTTCTTAAACTTTAAAGGATCAAATGGAGATAAGGATCAATTGCTTGAATTTGATGCTGGCCTCCGTGAAAATATGGTTCCTCGCGATGCTAAAGCTGTTATTAAAACAGAAGACGGCGCTGAGATGGAAGAAGTATTTAACGATTTTATTGCTGCTAATATTGTTACAGGTAAAATGGAACGCAATAATGATATTGTGACTATCTCGATGGTAGGAAAAGCAGCCCATGCACAAGAACCTAAAAATGGAGAAAATGCCGGAACTTTCTTGGCATTATTCTTGAACCAATTTAATTTTGGTGGGGATGCTGCTAACTATCTTCGTTTGGCTGCTGATTACTTACACAGAGATTCACGTATGAACAACTTTAGTATTGCCTTCACTGATGATATCATGGGCGATTTAACGATGAATTCTGGAATTTTCACATTTAAAGCTGATAAAGGTGGACAAATTGCCTTGAATTTCCGCTTCCCTAAAGGTATGACGGAAGTAGATATTAAACGTGGTCTTGAAAATGTAACAAATGAAATGAATGTTGTAATTGAAGCAGGTAGGTTACAAGGACCTCATTACGTTTCACCAGAAGATCCTTTGGTTAAAACATTATTAGGTGTTTATACGAAACAAACTGGCGAAAAAGCTGAAGGTTTAGTCGTTGGTGGTGGGACGTATGGTCGTCTCCTAAAACGTGGTGTTGCTTTTGGTGCAATGTTCCCAGGTGTACCTGATACAATGCATCAGGCCAATGAATTTATTCCTTTAGATGACGTGCTGAAAGCTGCTGCCATATATGCTGAAGGAATATACGAATTGATCAAGTAAATAATTAATTTTATATACTTGTATGATACTAATATACATTTAGGATGGCTTTTTTTAAAAGATTTATCATCTTTAAAGTATCGTTAATATGTAATCATTTGTAAAAAATAATGTAACCTATACCCCTAATGTTGAAAAACGTTAGGGGTATTTTTATGATTAAATTTCCACTTTAATACAAAATTTAAACCGTTTAAACATAGTTAATGGGAACTAAATTGAAGACGTAAGTTAGTAAACAGTATGGTATCAGTAGAAGCGTATTTTCAGTCTTCGTCACAATATTTGAATTAAAACTTCAAAATATTATGTAAGCGATTAACATGGTGTTATAATAATTCTGGTTCAAAGTTTGTTTTTAGTTTACTATGTATCAGATTATATTCAATTTGTTCGTGGATAGAATGAAAAATAGTCACTTTTATGAGGTGGTCAAATGAAGTTAGTAGTAGATAATGTATCAAGAGGAAGTATTCTAAAAGACGTTTCTTTTTATCTCAATCAAGGAGATAAAATTGCTCTCGTTGGTTTAAATGGATCAGGAAAAACAACCATTCTGAATATTATGATGGAGTTATTAATGCCATCAACGGGGAAAATAATTAAAACTAATGTTAAATTAGCGACTGTTTTTCAAAACAATGTTCTTGATGATGATTTGACCGTTATTCAAAACTTACGTTTCAGAATTAAAAATAAAGAAAAAATAAAAAGTATTCAGGAAAAAATGAAAAACTTGAACATCAATGAGTCCTTAAAGTATTCTAGCTTATCTGGTGGGCAGAAACGTATTGTTAATTATTTAAGAGCGATTGCTGTAGAGCCGAATTGCTTACTATTAGATGAAATGTCAGCTGGAATTGATGTTGATATACGTCAATTAATTTGGAATGATCTTGATGAGTATTTAAAAGAGAATAATTGTGGTGTGTTATTTACTACTCATCTATTAAGCGAATTAGAAAATGCCAATAAAATTATTTTCGTATCAAATGGAACTGTTAAATATTTTGGAGAAATGGTTACATTTATGAATAAAATTTCAAAAGTTAAATTAATTTTGAATAAAACTGAAGATGATAGGTATTTTAATACGTCTGCAGAAGCAGTGAGATTTATTGAAGATAATCATTTGATAAATGAAAACTTTGAAATAAGAAAGGCAACCTATACTGACTTATTTAAAAATATGGAGGAAGGAATTTAAGGATGAATAAACAGTTTATTCAAAGAAACATTCTAATTTTCATAAAAGATAAAGTTGGTATCTTTTTTTCATTTTTAGGTATGGTTATAAGTCTTGTAATTTATATATTTTTTCTTCGCTCTAATTTAGTCGATTCTTTGGCTGGAATTAATCATAGTGAACAGTTTATTGATACATGGATGATTTCTGGGTTGATTTCTATTGTCTCAATGACTAGTACACTAATCGCATTTGGTCAAAAACTGGAAGATAAAAAGAATAAGAGATTAGATGATTTTATTGTTAACAGTCAAATAAAAAGTAGTACAATTAATCAATTGTATACTTTGACGTCAGTCATGGAAGGTATTGTGTCGACATTTATTTTCTCATTAATATGTTATGCGTATCTATCTCTAACTTATCATTATAATGCTTATAATGTAACATTTTTTGTAGTATTTCTATTTAATGTTTTACTAATTGTATTTTCAAGTTTACTGTTTTCATTGGTGACAGATTTTTTAAATACTACGTCTAGTTTTTCATCATTGTCAGCAATTGTTGGTACTATGTCCGGTTTTCTTTCAGGAACTTATATTGTTTATGGGGATCTTCCAGCTTTTATGCAGCATACTTTAAAATTGTGGCCTGGTTATCAAATCGCAGCTATTGCACGCTATGAAAGTATTAAAAATATCAGGATAGGAAATAACTCTATTTTGTTCTCGTCACTAGGAATTAGTTCTGATTTTTTGCAAGCTATACTTATAACGATTATATTTGGAATACTACTAATAATTATTTCAATATTTACAAATGTTTATCATAAAGATTGATTTTAATTTGAAAAAAAGAACCTTATGTTACCTATATGTTAATATCAGTTCTGCTAATTTCAAAGAGTTGATTATAAAGAAAATTAATAAATAGAGGATGAAAACAAATCAAAAAGAGATACTCGAGGGTGGCGATTAAAATATTCGTTCAATGCAACGAAATTTAAATAAAAATTATACAGCTTATTTTGGTATTCTACCTAGCGATGGTATTTATGGAACGAGAAACATATGTTTACACGCTAAAAGAAACAAAATAAATAATTTCTATGTTTCAAATATGTCAACGGGATGGAGTGGAAACTTAGGGTTCCCAATGCCTGAGGGTTGGGACTTTGATCAATTTACTGAATATACGCATGGTGGAGTTGATATTGATCAAGTCTCTTCATCAGGTAAGGATTTAGGCTGTAAGAATTTTGATGTATCGGAGGATATATCTGTAAATAAGGTGACACATCGATTTATTAAATCAGTGCAAATGTTAAATTCTTTTAAAGATATAACATTTGAAATGGGAAAAACATATGGTCCTACGGTTCTTCCAGGGATAGATGCATGGCTTACAGTTAAAGATAGTTGGAGTGTAGAGACAGGAAATTCATCTTCTCCATTTACCATTCACAATGGTAAATGGAGAGTTCTTTTCAAAATGATATAGCTGATATAATGAAGATTAAATATGGTGTTATTAATTATTTAGATACCATGGGAATAGTTAATCGTATTGCGGGTAATCTCCAAAACGGGATGTTAATAATGGGAGTTGCAACAAGGGCAGAAGAACCTTGGCAAATTGGTATGAAGATAACGTATAATGAATCATATACAGAGGGTGATGAAAGTAATAAAATATCAGATACGATTGAAATTTATTATAAGCAACCAGTGGTTAGTCCCATATATCCCGAAGTTTCGTATAATTATGTTTATGATATAGTTAGTGGATTGGAAATTGTCGGAGCATGGATTGTTATTGGTCAGCGGTTATCATGGCTGTAGCGTTTGTTGCTTCTATACCAGAATTATTAGTAGCAGCTCCAGCAGTTGCTGCTTTTGGACTTTTGGTTGATACATTGCCACAAGAATAAAGAATATAGGAGATAATATAGATGGCAATTCCAGCAATGCTAACGGTGTTATTATTTGTGTTTATGATGAATTTATATCTTACTCTTTCTATAGTAAGGATAAAAAAGTCAATAAATAATGGTAATAAAAAGATTGAGAAAGAAAAAGATAGATTAAAAGAATTTAGAGGAGATAAATAATGAGCGAGCCTAATTTATTTATTATTTTATTTGTATTATTTTTAATCTTTATCGTACAATTTGTATATTTTTTAAATATTAAAAATAAATTGCTTGAATTATCGTATGAAATAACTAAAATTAGGGAAGAATTACTAAACATAACAATTGTTAAAGTTTTGAATTTAGAAAAAAAATTAAAAGATAAAGAATAAATGTATGATAAAAAACAAGGTATTCAGATATATTTCTGATCCCCTTGTTTTTTATCTAAAGTAGGTAGACAACAAACTGAATAGTTTAGTGTCTATACTGAGTATGTAGTATAATTACTACGATAAGTTAGTCTTAAAACTTAGACATTAAACAACTACATAAATAAAGCGTAGATATGAATGTGTATCAACGTTATTTAATATATTTTTGAAGGAAAGATAGAAACTGGAATGAGAAAAGCATTAGTTAAACATTTACATTTTAATGATACAGTTGCTTATTGGACAGCACATACGATTGTTTTTATTTACCTGTAAGGAGATGAACTAATGCAAATACAACCTATTTTTTGGGCAATTATCGCGATATTAATAACAGTTTTCTTTCCTTCACGCCAATGGTTAGAACGACATCATTTAGATTATTTTATTCTTGTTACGTACGTAATAATATTAATAGTAATGGTTGTAGCCATACCTTATAGAAAAAGTACTGGCTTGAATGAGATTTATATTGTGAGTGCTTTTATCATCTATGAACTAGGCTATTTATTTATATATAAAAGATTAAAAAAATAAATTAACGTGAGAAAAAATTGTAGAAGAACATTTCTACAATTTTTTATTTGATTAGATAATTTAAAAAGCAAACTCTTTAATAATTAAGGAGTTTGCTTTTTTGTTAAACAGAGTGTATTAAATCAGGTATTGATCTACCATATTTTATTAGCTTGGTATAAATATCAGGGTCTGTATGAGGTAGGTCTTTCCTGTCTGTATATATATAATTACCGAACGGGTCTGTATAGACGATACAATATACACAGTGCCTAGACATGCCCATATCAGGTAACGGATAGCTCATCGTTATTGGTTCACTTGCTAAGGCGAGAATCCTAGGGGTACCAAAATCATTGTGGTTTTTAAAAAACTGCTTAAAATCAGGTAACACGACAGAACTTTCATTCATAGTAGGAATGATGATAACATCATGAATAACATAATTTGAATAGTTTGTAATGGTTACCTGAGGTATCCCTGTTTCAGTAGAGTAAGAACTAGCAGATGCCGTAATACGCGATGATATTTGAATAATATTTTTTTGCCTTTCATATTGTTCTTGACGCTTACTTATTTTATTGCTGTTGTGAGAAAGAAATAGCACTAAATATTGCGGCGGAGGCAGCAAAAATGGCTGGTAAAGTCGCAACGAAAGATTGTAAATAAGTCATAGTATTTTTTCTCCTTTTTAAATAGTATATGAAACATATTCATTTTATTAATTAAAAAATCCAACTCGTAAATAAATACGAATTGGATCAATATATACGGTAAATTAGATGTTAACCACACAAAAACCACATAAAAGTTGGTTAAACGATGGTATATCAATGATAACAATGCGCCTGACAGGAATCGAACCTGCACTTGGAAACCCAAACAGCGATCTGAACGCTGCGCGTCTGCCAGTTCCGCCACAAGCGCAAAATAAATTACTTTGAAAACTCAATAACAGTACCGTAGCCATGTAAAACTAAGAATCTTGGGGCAATCGTTACACGAACAGTTTGTGGTTCGAAATGAACGTTAATAATCCCGTCGCCACCTTTATTAATTGCGCGTTCTGCTAGTTCTGCTTGGACACGATCATATAAGGTATCAAAATCATCTACACGATCAATTTCATCGGCTTCTAGTACAATCTTGGCTGTCGCATTAACGATGCCTTTAATAGCATAAGAACGGTTAACATCTCCGGTTGTTAAGAACATATAAATCACTCCTTGAGTAATAGTTTAAGATAAAAATGCTAGATTGACAAGGATTAAAAAAACTAGCCTCAAGAGTTAGTCTCAACTAGGCTAGTTTTGTAGGTTACATGAAGATACGGTAGTTACGTTTATTAATTGAAATTAATTCTTTAGCCTTACTCTTTGAACTGAATTTAAGTAAATTTTTGATTAAACGTTCTAATTTTTCGTCATCTTTAGAAACTTTTTCAAAAATATCATTGTCAATCTTTATTGTTAGATCTTCCTTTTTGCTTGGAACCTTAAATGTTTTAGAAGTTTCATCGCTTGTGATGAAGTTTTTCTCAAGATCTGCTAATAAATTTTTGCTCATATGTTTTCTTCCTCCAGTTTCTTACTATATTAATCATAACACCTAGATGACTAAAATCATAGGAAATGAAAAAAGATAAAAATGTTATTAAGAGAATTAGATAATAATTTTGCTTTATAAATCTAATTTTGAAAGTATTGCAGGGATGTCGACTCCATCAGGGCTTTTTAAGATTAGCGATTGTTTATCAGTGAAATTAAATTTTTCCAATAATTTTTGATTTACTTCTTCTTGTTCGTATTTCAGCGTTTGTACATTGGTAAACTGTTCAGATTTAAAAGATTTAAGCAGGGCTTTTAATAAATGTGTCGCGATACCTTGTTGTTCTTCGTTTTTCGAAACTAATAATAGACCAATCCAAACGGATTGAACTTCAGGATAATCTGTTAAAAAATCAATCATAGCTACTAATTTATCTGCTTTGAAGAAGCCCAGTGTCCATTTTTGATCACTTTTAACTGACAACGGGATCGAAGTTAAATCAGATTTTATTTCTTCAATGGCTAAATCTTGTTTACCTTGGAGTTTTAGGTAAGTAGATTGACTTTTTTCTAATTCTAACATTTGAGTTAGATCTTTTTCGGTTAACTCTCGAACCACGTAGGGGGCACTAAAAATAGAAATCCTTTTTAATAACATACTGAAAACCTTCTTTATTTCAAATTTTGTAGGTAAAACGCTAACATCTAATACAATTTTAATGATATACTGTAACTACAAATAAAAGATATGGGGTGGCAAATATGGAACAAGAATATAAAAATATTTTAGTCCCAGTTGATGGATCAGATTCAGCTGAAAAAGCATTAAAGCGTGCAGTAGAAAGTGCTAAAGCAAACCATGCACATTTAGATATTTTAAACGTAATTGATACGCGTCAATTTTCTGTAAGTTTTTCAGGAATGATGGATGGGGGCGGTTCAATCGTCTATCAGACTTTTGAAGATACAGAAGCATATATGAATGAATTAAAAGAAGATATTGTAAAAAATGGGTTTACAGATGTTGATATTCATATTCGTTTTGGTAGTCCTAAAACAGTAATTGCCAAAGATTTTATTGAAGATCATCATTCAGATTTAATTATCATGGGTCAATCTGGCTTGAAGGCAGTGGAAAGAATGTTAATGGGTGCAGTTACAAATTACGTTACTCGTTTAGCACCTTGTGATGTCTTAGTTGTTAAATAATAAAGAGGGTTGCGTAATTTAGCAACTCTTTTATTATTTATAGGACTAACTCAGTATAAAGTAAAAATGAATTAAAAAATAGTCATATTAGATTAAAAGAGAGAAGGGGTACTGGTGGAAATAGGTTTATATTTAGTTATGGCAATTTTGATTATTTATAATGTTAAGTTGTCTCTACAATTAACTAAAGTGCGTCAAGCTAATGTTAGAACTGTGGACTCACTAGGTCCTGAAGAGACTAAAATATTAGCAGACTACGCAATTGAGAAACGAAAATGGCAAGTCCTTGGCAATGGAATGTTCTTTTTAGCTCTCGTTTGCGCTTTTATTGGAACAACAATAGAAACGAGTTATTTTGTAACACTTTATGTTGTAACAATGATTGCTGTGAATCGTTCAAGAATAAGAGTCAATAAGCTGTTATTATTAGATAATTAATGTTGCATTAAAAGTCTATATCTTAAATTAAAGAATTCACAAAAGTTAGGTATAAGTAACCTAATTTTTGAGGAACTTAATATTTGGGAAAGGCTTATTTTTTTTAAATGAATAAATGTTGTGACATGTTAGCTGATCTTAGAGAGAATTTCGTATGTGTAGTGGTGCCATCCAGATGACTAACTTTATAAAAAGTAGTTTAGCATGGTAAAACAGATTTTTTAAATTAATGGTTAATAAATAGTAAAGATTCTTACTGAGCATCAATGTTTTTAAGTAACTATGATATTCTAAAATTAAGCGAAATTCCTGGAGGGTTATTGTGAAACGATTTAAATATTATTCAATTTCCTTGTTAAAGGGATTAGCGTCTTTAATTATTCTTTTAGCAATTGGAAATTTGATAGGTCCATCTAATTGGCGGTTATTAATTAATTATTATTTAATTTTGAATTTTTTAACTTTTTATCCATATAATCTCGAGTTAAATGGATTAAATAAAAAATTAGTGCAAAAAGTTAAAATTGACGAGGTAGAGGAACCACACTCTAGACAAGAAATGAATACACGTAAAGTATCAACTGAAAATTTAACGCGCTTATTAATTTATGTCATGCAATTTGCAGGGTTAATCCTAATTGCTCCTGGTCAATTCATGTATTACTATTTAATCAAAAATTGAATTTTAATGATATCTCCACTGTTGATTAGATGACAGTGGGGATATTTTTTTAGAAAATTATTTGACAAAAGAATCAAAAACACATATAGTCATAATATCGTTAATGAGGTTAACGGAACGAATAATCGTTAATGCCATTAACTAAAAAGAGAGGGTGGATAATTTTGTTCAAAGAATTTATGTCAAAGAATAAGAGGTCAGTTGCGTATATCGCAATTGCATGTTTAATTCCAAGTTTAATTGCATATGGAACCTATAAGTTAGTTTCAAGTAAGCAACAAATGGACACAGGAAATTTAAAAGTAGCTATTATAAATAACGATGAAGAAGCATCATTTAATGGAAAATCAATTGACGTTGGTAAGGAAGTTACTAAAATTCTTAAAACCAATAAACAAGCCAAATGGGAGTTTGTTAGCGCAGAAACTGCGAAAAAACATTTAGATTCAGGCGATTATACAATGTCAGTTACATTGCCAAGTAATTTTTCAAAAAACGCAACAACTGCACTTGATGAAACGCCAAAAGTGAGTTTGTTAAAAACAAAACAATCAGATACAAATAACTATGTTTCGCAATTGATTACAAAACAGGTTGCAGAACAATTGAAATCACAAGTTTTAACTAATATCCAAAAAGCGTATGATTCTGCATTACTTGGTTCCGTTAAACAATTAGGTTCAGGTGTTAAAGAAGCCTCAACTGGTGTAAAAACGTTAAATAAAGGAACCGTTAAATTAAAAAATGGTAGTAAAGAAGTTACTAGAAATTTAAATACATTGGCAACAAGTATGGTGACCTTTGATAAAGGTAATCAGACATTAAAAACAGGATTAAATACTTATACAACTGGGGTTGATACTTTAGCTGATGGTGTAAATACCTATACAACTGGTGTAGGTACACTGGTGAATGGTAATAATCAATTAGCCTCAGGAATTAATACACTTGTTGCTAGTGCACCAACCTTATCAAATGGTGTGACTCAATATGTTGATGGGAATAAAACATTAGATGCGGGACTTTCTACGTTGCAAACTGGCGGATCTACATTAGCAGCTGGTGTAGGCACGTTAGCAACTGGTGCAACTACATTAAATTCGAACTCGAATGATTTAAATAATGGTGCGAAAACATTAGCTGCAAGTATGTCAGGTAGCCAATCGTTACCGATGGCGGTAGCAGGTTTAACAGCATATTCAACTGGTATTAAAACTGGTGTAACTCAAATTCAAACAAGATTAAAATCTCGTAGCGAAATTATTAATCATATTCCTGAAATAATTCAACAAATTAAAGATACAAAGCAAGGATCAAAAGAATTAAAAGCTGAACTTGAAGAAATTTCAGGATCAATTGAAACATTACAAGCATTACCTGGATTAGTAACAAAATTGATGGCGGCAGGGGATAAATTAACAACTGTTCAAACTCAAATGAATGCAATTAATTCAGATACAACACAAAAGATGTTTAGTTTGACATTAGCTAAAGGTCAGGCATCGACTTCTAACAAGAAGGTTCGTACGATGATTAATGACTCAACAACAATGAGCCAAAAAGAAAAAGACACTGTTTTACAACAAATCACAAAAACAGATACAGCAATAACAACTGTTGGTACAAATATAACTGGGGTAAGTAAAAATTTAACAGATACAAAAGCGATGTTAGAGGCAGTGATGAGTGATGTAGGTGGCTTAATGGCTGAATTTAAATCAACAATGGGTGATGTAGATCTTAAAGCCATGTTGGAAAAATTTGCTAAAATTTCGACACAAGCAACTGCATTATTGAGTAATACTGATACCTTGACGAGCGATTCAATGATTGGTCTTTTAGGTGATACAAAAGACTTGAGTGATCAAATTGATTCATTAGTGATAGCATCAAATGCTAATGCACAAGTTGCTGGTAAATTAAATGCTAGTGTTAATGGTGCTGGTGTTGATGTTACAAGTGAAAAAACAATTAATGCAACAATTAAGAATTCAATCATGACAGGTAGTATTAACAAATTGTCAGCTGGTATCTTAGGATATACAGCAGGAACAGGACAAGTAACTGATGGTATTAATCAATTAAATAGTAATGTACCAACTTTAATAACAGGTGTTACTGCTTTAAGAGCAGGATCGCAAAAACTTGTTACAGCAGGTGGACAACTTGAGGCAGGAACACAAACGTTAGTTTCAGGTGGTACACAATTGAAAGCAGGATCTGATAAGCTTGTTAGTGGTGGTACACAATTGACAACTGCTAGTACACAATTGACAGATGGAAGTTCGAAATTAAAAGCGGCAAGTACACAATTAACAGATGGTGATACACAATTGGCAGCTGCTAGTCCTCAATTAGTTGATGGCTCACAAAAATTAGCTGATGGGTCTAAACAAGTAACATCAGGATTGGATACAGCTAATGATGGTGTAACATTATTAAATACTAAATTAGCAGCAGGAGCATCACAGGTTGGTAATATCAATTCATCTCCAAAAAATGTGGCTCAATTCGTTGAACCTGTTAAAACAGAAACTGAAAGTGACAATCTCGCTAAAACTTTGAAAAATACATTTGCCCCATTAGTGATTGTTTTATCATTATTTGTCGGTGCAATTGTAACTCAATTAATTTTATTCAGATACCGTAAGAAGAATGAATTATCACAAAACTGGTTACAGAACCTTTTCCTAATGTTATTTATTTCTGTTATTCAAACAGCAGGAGTTCTCTTATTAACATTATTCTTTAGTGTAACAATTGAACATCCAATTAGTTTCGTAATCTTTACGTTCTTATCGGGAATAATCTTTACTCTTTTATGTGTGGTAATTGACGAACTCCTTGGAACAATGGGTATTCTCTTATCTTTAGCATTACTACTCGTACAATTAGTGATTACAGGACAAGTTATTCCAAATACGATGTTATCAAATGCTTATCAAGTATTTGCAGAGTTCTTACCTGTTACACATGTATTAAATGGCTTCACATATGCAATTAATAGCCAAGGTTCTGGTATGATTGGTTCAGTGCTTGCATTACTTGTTACAGCCGTAGTACTGGGTGTGGTTTGGACGTTTGTAAATCGTAAACAATTAACGGTATCAACTGAAAAAGAAAAATAGAGATACAGTTGATTAGATATAGTAATTAACCGCGTTTTATGCTAAATTTAACTGTAGGTAGAACATGCAGAGGAGAATTAGCAATGACAACAACTAAGTTAATGGATGACTATATTAGTATGTATTTAGGAACTTTTAAGAATGTGGAAGGATTCATTTCACAACCTACTAGTGAGTTTAATTTATCTTTTGAACAATTCTTGATTTTAAAAGATATCCATAGCACTGAAGATATAAGCATGGTTGATATCGCTAAAAAAAGAAATGTTTCAAGGAGTGCAATTGCACGCCAATTAAACGTACTAAAACAATTAAGATACATCTATCAAGAACAAGACACAGTTGATAGAAGAAGAATAAACCTACGCTTGTCTGATCAGGGTGCAAAAGTAGAACGAGTTGTGACTGAGTCAATTAAGAAACGGTTTGATACTTGGGTAAATGTTTTAGGTGAAGATAAGGCAGTTCTACTGCTTAGTTTAATGAAAGAATTCGGGCAAAAAATAATGGTAGACAGAAAATAAAATTCTGTGTACCATTTTTTGCTTGAAAGTGTTGTATGCGTTTTCTATAAGTAGTATATTAGTTTAATATACTACTTAAAAAAATAATTGTTTTTTAAGGATTAAATTAATACCAAATGAAATCATTATTGGAGGAAGAATATGACAAAAATTATTGCAATTAACGCAGGTAGTTCAAGTTTAAAATTCCAATTATTTAGCATGCCAGAGGAAACTGTTATTGCTAAAGGATTGATTGAAAGAATTGGACTTAAAGACTCAATTTTAACGATTAAATATGGTAACGGAAAAAAATATGAAGATGTATTAGATATCGACAATCATTCAGTAGGTGTACAGTTATTACTTAAATTATTGCTTCAATTGGATATTATTGCTGATTTTAATGAAATTTCCGGTGTTGGACATCGCGTTGTTGCTGGTGGTGAATATTTCAAAAAATCAACATTAGTAAATGCCGATACAATTGCAAAAATTAATGAATTATCTGAATTAGCACCATTACATAATCCAGCTAATCTTTTAGGTATCCAGGCATTTGAAGAAATCTTACCAGATGCAGTAAGTGTCGCTGTATTTGATACAGCCTTCCATCAGACGATGCCAGAAGAAAGTTACATGTACAGTGTACCTTATGAATGGTATGAAAAATATGCCGCAAGACGTTATGGTGCTCATGGGACAAGCGTTCGTTATGTCGTCTCAGAAGCCGAAAAACTAATTGATAAAGACCCTAAAGAGTTAAAATTAATTACATTACATTTAGGTGCAGGAGCATCAATTACAGCTACAGTTGGTGGTAAATCAATTGATACATCAATGGGCTTTACACCACTTGCTGGAATTACCATGGCAACACGTTCAGGTGATGTAGATGTATCGTTAGTTGCTTACATGATGAGACAATTAAAAATTACTGATATAGATGAAATGATTAATATTTTGAATCGTGAATCTGGGCTAGTTGGTATTTCAGGGATTTCTCCTGATATGCGTGATGTTAAAGCTCAATTAGGAAAAAATCCTCGTGCTGATTTAGCTGTTAAAATCTATGTTCAAAATATTATTAAATATATTGGTCAATACATTGCAGAAATGCAAGGGGTTGATGGTATTATTTTCACTGCTGGTCTTGGTGAGAATGATCGGATTGTACGTCGTCGCGTTATTGAACATTTAGCATATTTAGGTGTTGGCTTTGATGCTGAAAATAACGAAAAAATGGGTGAACAGGTTATGCTTAGCACGCCAGAGTCTGCCGTTAAGATTTTTGCGATACCTACTGATGAAGAATTAGTTATTGCACGCGATGTTCAATCATTAATGTAAAAATAACCATTTAAAATAGTAGCTTAAAATAAGAGGGATATCACATTGTGATGTCTTTTTTATTTTGTAACATAACGGTAATATTTAAAGGGTTAACAAGTTATTAAAAAAGTGTTAAATTAGACATTATAAATTATTATTACTGACAACAAGTTGTTGTCATCATTCGGAGGCGTAACTTAATGAGTAGGTGTAAACTTGATATTATGAGTGAGTATCAAGCAGCGATGCAAAAACTTGCTGATCTTAGAAGTAACATTGGAAACAGACAACAATCATCAATTCGAGATAGCTTTTTCCAAGAGGAAAAATCGCTTGAAAGAGAATGTTCTGAACTGAATATTCTATTAGAAGCTATCGATGTTGCGGAAGATTAATCCTACTTTTTGAGAAATAAAAGTAGTAAAAAACGATTAAATTCATAATTGAATTTAATCGTTTTTTTTGTTCCTATTTAAATTAATTAGTTTGTAGATTCCGAAGAACGAAACGATTAATAAGATGATACCAACTACTGTAGCAAAAATATCAACTGTTGCTGCAACTTCCGCCCAAGCATTCCCAGCAAATGCCCCAAGATAAATGAGGACAGTATTCCAAATTAATGTTCCAAAAAAGGTTAATGGAATAAAAAAACGTAATTTACATTTCGTAATTCCAGCGGGAATAGAAATTAAACTTCGAACAATGGGAACAAAACGGCCTATGAAAATAGCACGATTTTCATATTTTACAAAAAATTCAGTCGCTTTTTCAATATGGATAGGTTTTAGACCAAGCCAAGAACCATACTTACTGGCGAAAAATTGATTTAAACGTTCTGTACTTAAAAAGCGACCGATCGAATATAAGATTAAAGCCCCGATAGTCGCCCCAATAGTGGCAGAAATAATTAAACCAATTGGTGTAAGAGAACTTGAGAGCGTCATAAAACCTGCAAATGTTAAAATGATTTCAGAAGGAATTGGTGGGAAAATGTTTTCAATGGTGATCAGTAACGCAACACCTAGATAGCCATGTTGGCCGATTAAGTCAATTATGGTTTCTTGCATTTAGGCACCCCTTTTATTTAATAATTAAAGCATATCATGAGCCAAAGAAATAAAGTAATGAAAAAGGATTAGCTTAATAAAAATTAAATAATTTTCGTATTCAGAGTTAAATTTGGTACAATTGAAGAAAGAATAAGACGATTTAAGGTGGTAAAAATGAAAATTGAAGAATTACACAAGGTAGAATTAGATTTAATCCGGGAAGTCGTTGAAATTTGTCAAAAAAATAATATAAAGTATTTTATGATTGGTGGCAGTTTATTAGGTGCGGTCAGACATCAAGGGTTTATTCCATGGGATGATGATGTCGATATTGGAATGGTAAGGGATGACTACGATCGATTCTTACAAATCGCTCCCCAAGAGATTAGCCAGCCTTATTATTTTCTACAAACTGATCAAAGTGATCCAAACTATGCATTTGGATATGCAAAACTACTTGATGAATCTATTCATGTTGAAGAGAAAAGAAATATTAATGACGCTAGAAAAGGTGTTTTTGTAGATATTTTTCCTTTTGATAAAGTCCCAACAGGTGATGTCGAACGATCTATTCAACAATCAAAATATCGATATCTTAACGCGAAAATTCTTTTATTGAGCAATTATCGTTTAATGGATACTGAAATTAACGCAAAGATTAGAAAATTACAACCTGATCAAAGTCGTAAAACCAAAGAGTATAAAGAAAAAAGAGACGAACTAGTAAGAACCTATAATCAAGATGACACCATTTCAGAATATAAAAATTTAGCTTCACAATACTCATATGAAAAAGAATTACTATCAGAAAAGGAATTAGCAGCCGTGATTCAAGTTCCTTTTGAGAACCTTACGGTAACTATTTTAAGGGCATATGATGCAATTTTAAGCCGTTTATATGGTGATTATTTACAATTACCGCCTGAAAGTAAACAGATTGAAAAGCATATTGAAAAAGTGACTATTTTAGATCGAAATGATTTTACTTTTGATAATGAAATTGATTGATTTTATGACGTAAATGAGATACGTTTAAAGATGACAAATGGAGGTGCTTTCATATGGATAGAAAATCAATTATTGACGAGCGGTTGCTTAACCGGGAATTTACAATTGACAGTAAAAATATTCATGGCACGGTCGAGTTTTTTGGTATCTACTATCATTATTTTAGTGATGAAACATTAGTAAGTGGAGATGTTGTTCGAATCATTAAAACACATGTTGAAGGGTTAGACGTTAAAAAAATATAAAGGTGGTTAAATTATTATGTTGGGACTTTTAGTCGTTATTATTATTGTTATATTATTGGTCATGATTTTACCAGCAACTATCCGAATTATTAGACAACCGCATCAAGGTGTTGTTATAACTTTAGGAAAATATGAAACAACATTAGCTCCAGGCTTACATTTTATTAAACCATTTATTTCTTCAGTAATTCGTGTTAGTACGGCACAACAACCTTTAGATCTTGATAAACAAGTTGTGATTACAAAAGATAATGCTGAAATTGAAGTTAAAATTTCATTGAAGTATCACGTTACTGACATCCAAGATTTTGTGTTTAAAAATGAAGACTCTGTTCGTAGTATGATTCAAGATACACGTGCCTCTTTGCGTGGCATCATTGGTAATAAAATGTTAGATGAAGTTTTGAATGGAACGCAAGAAATTAATCGCGGTTTGTTTGGCGAAATTTCTAATGTGACAGCTGGTTATGGATTAAATGTTGATCGAATTAATATTGATACAGTAAAACCTTCAGTTGAAATTCAAGATTCAATGAATAAGTTATTGAAAGCCGCTAGAAATCGTGATGCTACTGTTGCTGAAGCAGAAGGTTACAGTAAATCAGTTGCACTAAAAAATAAAGCTGATAATGATGCATGGGTTAATTCAGCCCAAGCAAAGGCTGAAGCAGTTAAAAAGACGGCCGATGCTGAAGCATACCGAATAGATGCAGTTAATTTATCATTAAATAAAGTTGGTAATGGTTATTTTGTTAGCCAAAATATTGAGGCTTTTAAAGAATTGGCCAAGAGTGACGCAAATACAGTTGTTATGCCAAGTAATGCGATAGATAGCTTAGGTCAAATTCCAGCAATTAATGCATTATTAAAACCAGAAGCTAAATAAAACTTTCAAGAGGTTATTCCTTGGAAGTTTTTTTACTAGGAATGAGAGTGGTTAATTTGAAAATTATTATTGATGGGGATGCGTCTCCTGTGAAAAATGAAGTTATAGCTGAAGCCGAACTACGGAATATCAGTGTGTTGCTAATTACAAGTACGCCACATTTCTCAACTAAAAAGTATCCTGAAAATGTTTCGGTTAGCTATGTTGATCAAGGTCCAGATGCGGCAGATTATAGAATTGTAAAGTTAGCTGAAAAATCAGATGTTGTGATTACACAAGATTACGGACTAGCTTCTCTTTTATTACCAAAAGGTGTGATTGTGATGCATCATAAAGGATTTGAATATACAGATACCAATATCGATAGTATGTTGGATTCAAGATATTTAAGTGCAATGGCAAGGAAATCAGGTCAACGTACGAAGGGTCCAAGCGCCTTTTCAAACCAGGATAGGGCTAACTTTAAAAAAGCATTTATTTTATTATTGAATGAAAAAGGAATTAAATAAATATAAAGAAAAGAAGGGTCTTATTTGCGATCGTTAACATCGGGTAATCCAGCAAAATTAATTTTTATGTTTACTATACCATTATTGGTTGGTAATTTATTTCAACAATTATATAGTATTTCTGATACGTTGATTGTTGGACAAACTTTAGGCGTGGATGCACTAGCTGCAGTTGGTTCGACCGGGAGTATTCAATTTTTGATTATTGGATTTGCACAAGGGTTAACTGCAGGTTTATCTATTATTACGGCACAACGATTTGGGGCAAAAGATTATCGTGGTGTTAGAAAAAGCTTTGCAGTGGGACTTTTGATTAGTCTAATTGCAACGGTAATTTTAACAGCGGTTAGTTTGTTTTTTGTAAAAGATATTTTAACACTTATGAAGACACCACCAGAAATATTTGATGATGCACAAACTTTTATTAGTATCATTTTTGGTGGAATATTTGCTTCAATGGCATTTAATATTTTATCTAATATTATTAGGGCGCTAGGGGATAGTCGCACGCCATTATACTTTTTAATTTTTGCCAGCATTATTAATGTTGGTTTAGAATTATTATTTATTTTGGTATTTCATTGGGGAGTTGCTGGCGCTGGTATTGCAACTATTATTGCGCAATCATGTTCCGTTGTATTCTGTTTAATTTACATTTATCGAAAAATTCCCGTCTTACATATTGGTCGACACCATTTTAGAGAAATCACGATGAAAGATGTTAACCAACACCTTTATGTGGCTCTACCAATGGCCTTTCAAGCTTCAATAATTGCGATTGGTGCAATTATGCTACAGTCAGCTTTAAACGGTTTAGGAACGACAGCAGTTGCCAGTACCACGGCAGCGTCTAAGATTGATCAATTATCAACACAACCAATGATGTCATTTGGAATTGGGATGGCAACTTTTACTGCCCAAAATTATGGCGCAAAAAAATATGGTCGTGTTTTAGATGGTGTAAAAAAGTGTCTATTAATGTCTGGAACATTCAGTATCGTTGCAAGTCTTTTAGTTATTTTATTTGGACAACAATTAGTTACACTGTTTGTTGGAAATAATGCACCAAAAGTTGTTGCATTATCGCAGGTTTATTTTAATATTAATGGGTCATTTTACTTACTTTTGTCAGTACTGTTTGTCATTAGATACACGTTACAGGGACTGGGACAAAGCATCGTACCAACAGTTGCTGGAGTTGTAGAATTACTGATGAGATCATTTGCAGCTATCTTTTTAGCTGGTGCTTTTGGGTATGCAGGAGCTTGTTTTGCAAATCCATTAGCCTGGGGTGGGTCATGTATTGTACTGATTTATTCATATATGAAGGCTGTACAAAATTTGAGACGTTTAGATTTTGAACAAAAGGCTGAAAATAAACATGCTTAATTAGTTATGACAAAAGTACGGAAATATGCTATACTAATCAACGTTCTGCGGGCGTAGTTTAGTGGTAAAATTCCAGCTTCCCAAGCTGATGTCGCGAGTTCGATTCTCGTCGCCCGCTTAAAAATGAATAAGATAATTATATTGAAACCAAGATATTTAATCTTGGTTTTTTTTTGTAAATTTTAACTGACTAAATAGAATATAATTAGTCAAAATGATTGCAATTAAGCGTTATTTTTGCTAAGTTTAGTAACTGATATTAGTTTTTTTGTATAAAAAAACATGGAACTGGACAGAATTGAGGGGGAAAAAAGTGGATATTTTATTAAAACATGCTAAAAAGTATCGGGTAGATATTTTTTGGGCAGTCGTCATGGTGGTTATCATGGCAATTTCAACATTGTGGCAACCTAAATTGTTACAAAAAGTAATTGATGCTATTTTAAAGGACCAGGGTGATAAAATCACGACACTTGGTTTGTACTTGATTGGAGTTGCTGTTATTGGATTGTTGGCAGGTGTTGTGAATACAATTCTATCAGCAAAAGTAGCACAATCAATGAGTGCAGATATTCGTGAAACTGCTTTTAGAAAGATTCAAACATTTTCTTTCAGTAATATTGAACGATTCCAAGCAGGGAATATTGTGGTTCGTTTAACCAATGATATTACCCAAATTCAAACGTTAATTATGACAATTTTACAGACATTAATTCGAGTGCCCATTTTATTTATCGGTGCATTCATTTTAGCTATGAATACAATTGCGGATTTATGGTGGATTATTGTTATTTTAATTGTCTGCGTGTTAGGTATTTCAATGTTAACTTTCGGTCGCATGGGACGCCATTTTGGGTTAATGCAAGGCTTAATTGATCGAGTAAATGAGTTAGCCAAAGAAAACTTGATGGGTGTGCGTGTTGTTAAGTCATTTAATCAAGAAAAAAATGAAGAAAAACGTTTCGATAAGGTTTCAGATGATTTAAATGCACAAAATATCTATGTTGGAACTCTATTTGCTGTTTTAATTCCAGCATTTACATTAATTGGAAATATGGCTGTCGTTGCCGCAATTTATTTTGTAGGTGATTTAGCTAAAGCAGATCCAAGTACAGTTACAGCTATTACTTCGTTTGTTAATTATTTAATGCAAATCATGTTTGCCATTATTATTGGTGGAATGATGATGACGTTTAGTGCTCGTGCAATGGTTTCAATTAAACGACTACGCGAAATTTTAGATGAAGAACCAGATATTTATTACCAAGATGTTCCAGAGGAAGATTTATCGGGATCTGTTAGTTTTGAAGATGTCTCATTCTCATATGAAGGCGATGATAAACCAACACTTAAACATGTTAGTTTTGATGTTAAACCTGGAGAAATGATAGGAATTGTTGGTGCAACTGGTTCAGGTAAATCAACTTTAGCCCAAATGATTCCACGATTATTTGATCCCCAAGAAGGAATGATCAAAGTTGGTGGTGAGAATTTAAAGGATGTTAATGAAAAATCGCTTCGTAAAACAGTAGCATTTGTTTTACAAAAGGCTATCCTATTTTCTGGCACAATCGCAGACAACTTACGTCAAGGTAAAGAAGATGCCAACGAGAAAGATATGGATATGGCCAGTCAAATCGCTCAGGCATCAGAATTTATTAATCGATTACCAGAACGTTATGATGCAGAGGTTGAAGAACGTTCAGCTAACTTCTCAGGTGGTCAAAAACAACGTTTATCAATTACGCGTGGTGTTATTGGTAAACCTAAAATCTTAATTTTAGATGATTCAACATCAGCACTTGATGCTCAATCAGAAAAATTAGTCCAAAAAGCATTAAATAATGAATTGAAAGAGACAACAACATTTGTTATTGCCGAAAAAATCTCATCTGTGATTAATGCGGATCGTATTTTTGTTATGGATGACGGTAAATTAGTTGGCGAGGGGACACATAAAGATCTCGTTGAAAATAGTCAAATTTATCAAGAAATTTATAACACTCAAAAAGGAAAGGAGACTGTCTAATGAAAGATATGAATAGATCGATGGCATTCTTCTTCCACTACTTGAAAAGCTATAAATTAGGTTTTACAGTTATGACTGTTGCAATTATTGCATCGACATACTTCCAGGTAAAAGCACCTGTGTATATGGGAAAAGCAATTACGGCATTGGCAGACTACGTAATTGGTTTAACAAAAGGAGTGAGTGATAAAGGAAATTTTGTTAGCTCATTGTGGATGTTATTCTTATTTTATATTTTTTCAATTGTAGCAATGTTTTTCTCAAATATTATTGTCACGTTCATTACAGGAAACTCGACAAATAGAATGCGAAAAGGGCTATTTGGAAAATTACAAAAAATGACAATTCGATTCTTTGATTCACATAAAGATGGGGATATTTTAAGTCGTTTTACAAGTGATTTGGATAATATTTCGAACGCAATGAATCAAGCCTTAGGACAAATTATGAGTAATATTGCTCTAATGATTGGGATTATCATTATGATGTTTCAACAGAATGTTCAGCTTGCCTGGGTTACGATTGCTTCAACGCCTATCGCGTTACTTCTTGCGGTCATTTTAATTTCTAAAACACGTAAGTATGTTGATATACAACAAAAAGAAGTTGGAAAATTAAATGGCTATATTAATGAAAAAATTAGTGGTCAAAAAATTGTAATTACTAACGGGCTTCAAAAAGAAGCTATTGATGGTTTCTTGCCATATAACGAAAATGTTCGTAAAGCAACGTTTAAAGGACAAGTCTATTCAGGGATGCTTTTCCCAGTTATGAATGGCCTCTCGTTGGTTAATACAGCCATTGTTATCTTCTTTGGTAGCTGGTTAGCACTGAACGGTGATATGGGCCGTACAACGGCTTTAGGACTAGTTGTCGTGTTTGTTCAATACTCACAACAATTTTACCAACCAATATCACAAATTTCTTCATTGTATAGTATGTTCCAACTTGCTATTACAGGTGCTAGTCGACTGAATGAAATGTTTGATGAACCAGATGAGGTCAACTCAACTGATAAGCAAAAATTAACGGGTCTAACAAATGGTGTTAAGTTAAGAAATGTTAATTTTGGTTATAATGCTAATAAAGAAATTTTACATGATGTATCAATTAATGTTGATAAAGGTGAAATGGTAGCTTTAGTCGGACCAACTGGTTCAGGTAAAACAACAATTATGAATTTATTGAATCGATTCTATGATGTTACAGGTGGTTCAGTTGAATTTGATGGCGTAAATGTTAAGGATCTTGAACTTCAAAGTCTTCGTGATCATGTTGGGATAGTTCTTCAAGAAAGTGTATTATTCTCAGGAACAATTCGTGATAATATTGTCTTTGGTAAACCTGAAGCATCAGATGAAGATATGATTTCTGCCGCTAAGCAAGCTAATATTCATGATTTTATTATGAGTCAAGAAAATGGCTATGACACGACAGTATCGGATGAAAACTCTGTGTTTTCAACTGGCCAAAAACAATTAATTAGTATCGCAAGAACAATTTTAACTAATCCTACGTTATTAATTTTGGATGAAGCGACTTCTAATGTTGATACAGTGACAGAAGCTAAAATTCAAAAAGCAATGGATACAGTTATTCAAGGGCGTACTAGTTTTGTAATCGCACATCGCTTGAAAACAATATTAGATGCTGATAAAATTGTTGTTCTGAAGGACGGTAAGGTTATTGAACAAGGTAACCATCAAGAATTATTGGATCAAAAAGGATTCTATTCTGAACTTTATAATAATCAATTTGTATTTGAATAAAACAGTGAAAAAATCTTTCAAGAATACTTTATATAAAGTATTCTTGAAAGATTTTTTATTTTAAATTAAGATATAAAGTAACAAAAAAAACAAAAAATAAATATATTTAATTGTAATTTTATATCATTCAAGGTATGATGTAACCAGTTAATGATAACGCTTTCTTTTATGAATGGAGGAGATATTATGTTGGGTTTTTCAATTTATTTAGGTGATAAGATTGACGATGATACAAAAAAATATATTGAAGTAATGCGTAAATCAGGATTTAAGGGTATTTTTACTTCATTACATATTCCTGAAGAAGATAGAAAAAAAACTATTGATGAATTAAAAACTTTGGGGAATTTATGTCTTGAAAATAACTTGAAATTAATGGTTGATATTTCAGAAAAAAGTTTAAAATTATTGGAATTTGATTTGAAAACTGCTGGAATTACTGGTTTAAGAATTGATTATGGGATTAGTATGGAAAAAATAGCTGAATTATCAAATAATATAGATATTGGATTAAATGCTAGTACGATTTCAGAGCTGGATATTAAGCAACTAGTTGATAATCATGCAAATTTTAAGAATATTGAAGCATGGCATAATTATTATCCTCGACCAGATACGGGATTAGATGACGAATGGTTAAAAAATAAGAATCATTGGTTAAAAAAATCAGGATTTACTACGATGGCGTTTGTGGCAGGAGATAAAATATTTAGAGGGCCAATTGGAAAGGGATTACCAACATTAGAAAAACATCGAAATTACAATGTATTGGCTGCAATGATAGATTTAATTGAGAATAATTATACTGATGACGTTTATATCGGTGATCCGCGAGTTTCACAAAGAACAATTAGTAAGATAGTTAACTATTTTACTAATCAAAGTATAGAAATAGATATTGAAAGTAGTTCGCATGAACTTGATAATATAGCATGGCATAATCGTGCTGACGTGGCTAGGGATGTTGTAAGGTTAGAAGAAAGTCGGATAAGAAATCAATTCACTATTGAACCAATAAATAATGAAGATGCTCGAACGAGAGGTACTATAACGCAAGATAATATGTTATATGGGAGATATACTGGAGAAATACAGATAGTGAAAAATAATTTACCAATTGATAAAAAAGTAAACCAAATTGGTACAGTTAAAAGGACAGACTTGGATTTAATTGACTATATAGGAGCAAAACAAAAAATAATATTTAATAATACAATTATAAAAGAGGGATAAAATATGGATATTACAAAATTAGTAACGGAAACTAGAAATGAACAAACTATGAATTTAGATGAGTTAAAATGTTCTGAAGTTGCAAGAATAATGAATGAAGCCGATATGACAGTTCCTAAAAGCGTAGAAAAAGAGTTATCGCAAATTAATGAAGCAGTTAGTAAAATTATTGAATCATTTAATAGTGGAGGCCGTTTAATTTATATGGGTGCAGGAACTAGTGGTAGATTAGGTGTCTTAGATGCTGCTGAATGTGTACCAACATTTGGAACAAATCCTAGCATGGTGCAAGGATTGATTGCTGGTGGTATGAAAGCAATGACTGTGGCAGTTGAAGGTGCCGAAGATTCAAACGAATTGGGTAAGTTGGATTTGGAAAATATTTGTTTAACAAAATTAGATACAGTAGTTGGAATTGCAGCAAGTGGTAGAACACCATATGTTATTGGGGGTCTTGACTACGCTAAACATCTTGGTGCGAACACAATAAGTCTGGCTTGCAATAAGGAATCAATTATTGGACGGCATGCTGATACGGCTATTGAGATTGAAGTGGGACCAGAGATATTGACTGGGTCTACTCGTTTAAAATCAGGAACGGCACAAAAATTAGTATTAAATATGTTGTCGACAATTTCGATGATTGGAATTGGAAAAATATATAAAAATTTAATGGTCGATGTTAGACCAACGAATGAAAAATTAGTTGAAAGATCAAAGCATATTATTATGGATGCAACTGGAGTAAGTTATGAACAAGCAAAATTAACATTTGAATTAGCTGAACATGATGTCAAACTTGCAATAGTTATGATTCTAACGGATAACGATTTGAATCAAGCTAAAGAAAAATTAAAGAAGGCTCATGGTTTTGTTAGGGAAGCAATCAAATAAAATATTTGGAGGGGTTAAATTATGGCAGACAAAAAAATCGAAAAAATTGCAAATGAAATTTATGATAATGTAGGGGGGCCAGACAATGTTGAAAAATTAATTCATTGTATGACTCGAGTTAGGATGACAATTAGGGATGAAGATAAAGTAGATATTGAAAAATTGAAAAATATCGATGGTGTCATGGGTGTTGTTGAAGATGATACTTTGCAAGTGGTAGTTGGACCTGGTACAGTCAACAAAGTTGCAGATGAAATGGTAAGACAAGTAGGGGTTAAATTAGGCGAACCTTTCCCTTTGAAGAACGTAGTACAATCAACTCAAATGACTGATAAAGAATTGGTTGAGAGCAAAGCTGCTAAAGTAAAAGCAGAACATAAAGCTAAACAAAAGCAAACGCCAATAAAAAAGGTGCTTAAAGCAATTTCAAATATCTTTGTTCCACTAATTCCTGTATTTGTTGGAGCAGGATTGATTGGTGGATTGGCTGCTGTCCTTGGAAATATGATGGTTGCAGGGGATTTAAGTTCGAGCTGGACAGATTTTATTGCAGTTTTAAATGTTATTAAAAATGGTGTTTTCAGTTATTTAGTTATCTATGTAGGGATAAATAGTGCCAGTGAATTTGGTGCCACTCCAGGACTTGGTGGTGTTATCGGCGCTGTCACTTTGCTGAGTGGGGTAACCCCTGAAGCACCTCTCCATAATATCTTTAACGGTCAGGCACTAAGTGCTGGACAGGGTGGAATTATTGGTGTTATTTTTGCAGTGTGGGTATTAGCTATTTTAGAAAAAAGATTGCATAAATGGATTCCGGATTCTTTAGATATTATTATAACACCGACAATATCATTATTTGTTATTGGAATGATGACAATTTTCTTAGTAATGCCAGTTGCTGGGGTTGTTTCGAATTCTTTAGTTACATCAATTAACTGGGTCTTAGAAGTTGGTGGTGCATTTTCTGGTTTTGTTTTAGGGACTTTTTTCTTACCAATGGTAATGTTAGGATTACATCAAATTTTAACACCTATTCATCTTGAAATGATTGCTAAGTCTGGATCAACATTATTATTGCCAATTTTAGCAATGGCAGGAGCTGGACAAGTAGGGGCAGCAATTGCATTATGGGTTCGTTGTCGTAAAAATAAAAAATTAACAAATTTAATTAAAGGCGCTCTACCAGTCGGATTTCTAGGAATTGGGGAACCATTAATTTATGGGGTTATACTACCTTTAGGACGACCAATGATTACTGCTTGTCTTGGTGGCGGAATCGGTGGAGCGGTGATTGGTGGGATTGGTCATATTGGATCTATTGCAATAGGACCTTCTGGGGTAGCATTGATACCTTTAATAAGTAATGGACACTGGATTGGGTATATTCTTGGATTGCTTGCGGCATATGCGGGCGGATTTATTTTAACATTCTTTTTTGGTATTCCAAAAGATGCTATGATTGAGACAGAAGCATAAGACATACCATAAAAAGAGGTAAGAAGTATGGGTAATTATTTGTACACAATACAAGCAAATATGGATAAATACACAAAGGTAGAGCGAAAAATAGCACGGTTTATTTTAGAGCACCCTCAGAAAGTAATAAGAATGAGTACACAGAGTATGGCAGAGGTGGTAGGTGTCAGCACTGCAGCAATAACGCGATTTGGAAAAAGTATTAGTGATACTGGTTTTCCAGGATTAAAATTAGAATTATCAGCAGAAATCCAAGATGATAAATCAATGCTCGAGGAAATTAATCCTAAAGATGATTTAGTGACGACACAACAAAAATTAACCATGCGGATACAACATACGATTGAGGAATCAAATAAAACATTAGATGAGGAAGTCGTTAATGCTGCGAAGGTTATTGCAGAGTCAAAAATAATCTATGCGTATGGAATTGGAGCATCAGAAATTGTAGCTAAAGATTTCCAACAAAAATTTATTCGAGTTGGTAAGTCTGTTATAGAAACACTTGATACACATCTAATTGCCGTTGGATTATCGCAACTAAAAGAAGGAACAACTTTATTCTTGATATCAAATTCAGGGGAAAATACGGATGCAATTAAGTTAGCAAATCTTGCAAATCGACAAAAAATAAAAGTTATCGTTTTAACACATAATAAAAAAAGTACATTGGCCAAATTAGCTAATATTATTTTAGAACATGACGATAGTGAAGAAAATAAAAAATTCAGAAGTGCAGCGACTACTTCTTTAATTGCTCAATTATATGCAGTCGATCTTGTGTATTATTCTTTTGTATCAATTCATTTTGATGATAATGTTACAAGATTGACAGATTCAAGGGATGTCGTAAAGAAATATTTCACCAAAAGCAAACCTAAATTCTAAAAACACTATCTTTTATAATATTAATTTGTTACAATCAAACTATAAATTCGATGATAAAAGCTAGTAAACTAATTAATTTTAAAGCAAGTCTAGGTTGATGGAAGCTAGATAAAAGCGTTAGTTGAATCGTACTTTTTAGAAATAACTGAATATTTTGAGTGGATATTAATCAATTAGAGTGGTACCGCGGGAATTCTCGTCTCTTACATAATTATTTGTAAGGGGCTTTTTTTATACAATTTTAGGAGGAATGGATAATGAATTATAAACAACAAGTTGCACAAGCATTGGTTGCTATCGTTGATGGAAACCTTACTGAAGAAGAAATTATTGCCAAAATTGAAATACCAAAAAGTTCTGATATGGGGGATTATGCATTTCCAGCTTTTGCATTAGCTAAAGCATTTAGAAAAGCACCTCAGATGATTGCTAAAGACTTAGTAGAGAAAATTGATCAAAGTCAATTTGAGTCAGTTGCTGCAGTTGGGCCATATGTTAACTTTTTCTTGAATAAGGCTGCATTTAGTCAAGATATTATTGAACAAGTGCTTTCAAATGGCAGTGAGTATGGCGCATCTGATATTGGTCATGATGGTAACGTACCAATTGATATGTCATCACCCAATATTGCTAAACCTATTTCAATGGGACATTTACGTTCAACTGTGATTGGTAATTCAATTGCAAACATCTTGGCTAAAATTAATTATAATCCAATTAAAATTAATCATTTAGGCGATTGGGGAACTCAATTTGGTAAGTTAATTACTGCTTATAAATTATGGGGTAGTGAAGCAGAAGTTAAAGCTGATCCTATCAATAAATTACTTGAATACTACGTTCGTTTCCATAAAGAAGCAGAAGAAAATCCAGAGTTAGATGTTGCAGCTCGTGCATGGTTTAAAAAGCTCGAGGATGGCGATGAAGAAGCAATCGAACTTTGGACTTGGTTCCGTGCAGAATCATTATCAGCTTTCAATAAAATTTATGATATGCTGGGTGTCCAATTTGATTCATTTAAAGGGGAAGCCTTTTATAATGATAAAATGGGCGAAGTTGTGACAATGTTAAAAGATAAAAATTTGTTAAAAGAAAGCCAAGGCGCAGAAATTGTTGATCTTGAAAAATACGATTTAAACCCTGCCTTGATTCAAAAAACAGATGGGGCAACTTTATATATTACTCGTGATTTAGCTGCTGCTATTTACCGTAAACGGACGTATAATTTTGTACAGTCATTGTATGTTGTCGGAAATGAACAAGCTAACCATTTTAGACAATTAAAGGCTGTGTTAAAGGAAATGGGTAATGATTGGTCAGATGATATGCACCACATTCCATTTGGCTTAATCACACAAGGTGGTAAGAAATTATCGACTCGTTCAGGACGTGTTATTTTACTTGAAGAAGTTTTAGATGATGCTACAAGCCTTGCTAAAAAACAAATTCAAGATAAAAATCCTGACCTACCAAATGCTGAACAAGTTGCTAAAGATGTTGGTGTTGGGGCTGTTATTTTCCATGATTTAAAGAATGAACGTATGAATAATTTTGATTTTGTTTTAGAAGAAGTTGTTCGTTTTGAAGGTGAAACAGGTCCCTATGTCCAATATTCAAATGCTAGAGCACAAAGTATTATTCGTAAAGCGGGTGATGTTTCAATTAGTGAAAGTAACAATGAACTTTCTGATCCTGCTGCATGGGATACAATTAAGTTACTTGGTGACTTCCCTAAAATAATTAAACGTGCAGCTAAAGAATATGAACCATCAGTAATTGCTAAATACGCTATTCATTTATCAAGAGCATTTAATAAATACTATGCAAATTCAAAGATATTAGTTGAAGATGATCAAAAATTAGCTCGTTTAGCACTCGTTCAAAGTGTGAGCGTCGTTTTAACAGAATCATTAAGATTATTAGGCGTAAATGCACCAAAAGAAATGTAATTAATAAAAAAGTTGACTTAATTGTTAACTTTTTTATTTTATCTAAATATTGTTAGATGTACTTTTTAACGATGATTGTGCGTTTGAACACAAAATGGATGTGCGAATACGACCAGTTTATTTTTATCATTTTGGTACTGTTAGATTAATGATTTAGAGCTATCAGTGAATCAAAAAAATAAACCAGGGTCTCCAAAATCCGAAAAAATAAATCGACATTCTATATTTAATCTGATAGTGTTGATAGTTATATATCATAAATATAGGTATTAAGGGAGTAAAGGGATGATTACAGAAAAAGAAAGACAAAGGTATCGATCAGAATTTTCTGACCATGAGTTGTTTGGTTGTTTAAGTGAGGATGAACAAGGAGCTTGTTTTGAACAAATTACATTTAAAAGATTTCTAAAAGGAAATACTATTTTTGATATGAATGATAAACGTGATTTTATTTATGTTGTCTTGGATGGATTAGTTAAAATTGAACGTGGTGATCGAGCTGGTATTTTTCAAAATTATATGTATGTTACATCGAAACAAATATTTCCAATTGGTGGAATGTTACAGAGTGAATATTATACTGTTTCAAGTCGTGCTGCTACACTAGCGACGGTCGCTAAGATTCCTGTTGAACTTATTGAGAATTTAATCAAAACACATTATGAAGTTTCTGCGTACTTATTTGGGCAAATTGATAATATTTTAAATTGTTCAGAAGTGTTAAGGTTAAGAACCGTATGTAGTAATACAACAACCCGGATAACACAAGTGTTACAGTATTTAAGTGAGAATCTAGCCGATAAACATGGTGAGAATAGTCTGCGAATCCCATATGTGATTACACATGAAGATATTGCGACGATTAGTGGAACGCGGCGTGAAACCGTTGGACGAGTTATTCAGAAATTAGTGTTAGATGGTTATATTATTAGAGATTCAGGTATGCTTATATTTGAATCAAAATTCAATAAAATGAATAAAATCGTCCTAAATTAAGCGTATTATTTCAGTATTCATATTTCTTTTGCTATACTAAGAATAAATACTCATTCAAAGAGGGATTCTTATGAAGAAAGAGATACGTCAAGCTAAAATTGAACAGTTAATTAATAAAAAAGTAATTGCAACGCAGGATGATTTGATTTCAGAATTGGAACATGTGAATATTAAGGCGACTCAAGCGACTATTTCTAGAGATATTCGTGAAATGAAAATTGTTAAAGCTCAAGATGAACAAGGTGATTTGAGATACGCAATTTTTAAGTCAGGTAATTTAAGTGAAGAAGTTCATTTATTTGAAATTATTTTTGAAGTCGTTACTAATATTACTAAAATCCAATTTATGAATGTTGTTAAAACGATTCCAAGTAACGGTAATTTACTGGCAGCAATTATCGATGATTTTGGCTTCCCGGATATTGTTGGAACTGTTGCGGGACATGATACAATTATGATTATTAGTTCAGATGAGCAGGCCGCACAACGTGTCTATGATATTTTTACTGAACACGCAAATCCAGATAATTTAATTTAAAATACTGTGAGACTAAGGAGTAGATAACATCTACATTTCTTAGTCTTTTTTTAAATATTTAAAAATATCATAATAAAAAGGCTAATTTACTTTTTATAATATTGCTATGGTAAAATAATAAATGATATTAAGATTAAATATGGGGACAACTAATGAAAAATGAAAATAAAAGAACTAAAAATGAAAATTGGTTTGTAATACATCTAATTCAATTTAAAAATTGGTTTCGACAGGGATGGAAATTTGTGCATGGTTGGAAATGGTTGACTATTTTTATTTTAGCAATTATTTTAGGTTCGAGTGCGTATTTAACTTATGTAGCCAAAACAACAAATGTTAGTGGGTTAAAAGCTGCTTTACAACAATCAACTGAGGTTTTTGATAAAGATGGCGATAAAGCAGGATCGTTATACTCTCAAAAGGGTACTTACGTTTCATTAAATAAGATTTCACCCAATATTCAAAATGCTGTACTGTCATCAGAAGATCGTAATTTTTATCATGAATATGGATTTTCAATCAAAGGGATGGCACGTTCTGTGGTTTCATTGGTTAAAAATCGATTAACTGGAAGTAGTGCAATTAGTGGTGGCGGAAGTACTATAACGCAACAACTTGTTAAAAATGCATTCTTGTCACAGGAGCAAACTTATAGTCGTAAGGCTAAAGAAATATTTATTTCAATTGAAACGGAAAAAGTATATTCAAAAAAAGACATTCTAACGATGTACTTAAATAATGCATATTTTGGTAATGGCGTTTGGGGTGTTCAAGATGCCTCTAAAAAATATTTTGGAAAAAGTGCTTCAGATTTAACTGTTAGTGAGGCTGCAGTTATTGCGGGTATGTTAACATCGCCAGGGGCATATAATCCGATAGATCATCCTGTTGCAGCTAAACAAAGGCGTAATGTTGTTCTGAATGTTATGTATGAAAATAAAAAAATCTCTAGTGCAGAATTATCAAGTGCTAAGCAGACGGGTATTACATTAAATGATACGTACGATTATCAATCAGGTTATAAATATCCTTATTATTTTGATGCCGTTATTAGTGAAGCAATTAAAAATTATGGGTTAACTGAATCAGATATTATGAATCGTGGTTATAAAATTTATACGGCGATGGATCAGACCCATCAAGAAGCTATGCAAACATCATTTGATAACTCTACCTTGTTCCCTTTGGATGCTGATGATGGGACAAAAGCTCAGGGTGGATCAATTGCTATTAATTCAACGAATGGTGGTGTGACAGCAGTTGTTGGTGGACGAGGTAAACACGTTTTTAGGGGATATAATCGAGCGACTCAGATTAACCGCCAACCGGGGTCAACACTAAAACCAATTGCCGTATATATGCCTGCTTTAGAAGATGGCTATTTTTATGATTCTGAATTAAAAGATAAAAAACAATCATATGGATCAAATAATTATTCACCAAATAATTACGACAATCAATATGCAGGTAAAATACCAATGTATAAGGCATTGGCACTTAGTAAAAATGCGCCAGCTGTGTGGTTGTTAAATAAAATTGGTGTTGATAAAGGATACGATGCTGTTAAAAAATTTGGTATACCGGTTAAAAGTTCGGACAAAAACTTAGATTTAGCTTTGGGTGGTTTAACTACTGGTGTCTCACCCTACGAAATGGCTAGTGCATATACTGCGTTTGCTAATGGTGGTATTCAAAAAAAGGCTCATTTTATTACTAAAATTGTTGATGCTTCTGGTAAAACGATTGTTAATAATTCAGACAATAGTGAAACTAAAGTTATGAGTAGTAAGGTAGCTAAATCGATGACAAGTATGATGATGGGTGTCTTTGAAACTGGAGGAACTGGCGAACTTGCTGTCCCAGCTGGATATACAGTTGCTGGTAAAACGGGAAGTACAGAGGCTAAAAAAGGTTCTACAGATGGGACGAAAGATCAGTGGGTTATTGGATATACACCAGACATTACTGTCGCAACATGGGTTGGTTTTGATCAAACTGATGATACTCATTACCTAAGAAATTCAAGTGGGGATATCGTTGATTCCTTATTTAAAAGCGAAATGTCAGGTATATTACCTAATACTGCTCAGACAAGCTTCTCAACGAAATCTGCTACTACTTTAGCAAATAATACCGGTTCAAATGATAGTGGAGATGGTATTTTAGAATCAGTAGAAAAGCAAACAGATGAAATAAAAAATAAATTATCTGATTCTGCTAAAAAAGCCCAAAAATGGCTCAGTGATAGTATTAATGGGATGTTTGGAAATTAGAACAAATCAATGCAAATTATGGATAAAAATGATACACTAATTAAGTTAATATAAATTATTATTGGAGGAATCAGAAATGGTTGTTAATATTTATGATACAGCGAACCAAATGAGTCAAGATCTTAGTCAAACGGAAGAATATAAGGCTTTGAAATCAGCTTATACAAAAATGCAAGAAGATGAAATTGCATATAAATTATTTAAAGAATTTCAAACAATTCAAATGTCTTTGCAACAAAAACAAATGAATGGTGAAGAAATGACAGACGAAGAACTTGAAAATGCTCATAATCTTTCAGAAAAAATCGGTGATTTTGATACAATCAAAGATTTAATGGTTAAAGAACAAGTTTTAAGTGAAATTATGAATGAAGTTAATTCAATTATCACAAAACCAATACAAGATTTATATCATAATTAATTCGAATAAAAATCCTGGAAGCAAAGCAATTATGTTTTGTACCAGGTTTTTTTTTATAAAGGAGTGGGAAGATGAAATTTATTCATGCAGCTGATTTACATTTAGATAGTCCTTTTGGAGGATTAAAAAATGTACCAAGTCAGTTAATGGATTCGATTTATCAGTCAACATTTAAAGCTTTGAGTAATCTCGTAGATACGGCTATTGAAGAATCAGTAGACTTTGTTTGTTTAGTTGGGGATTTATATGATTCATCTGAGATGAGTATTATGGCACAAACAACGTTAATTAGTCAGTGTGAACGACTGCAAAAGGCCGGAATAAATGTTTATTTGAGTTTTGGTAACCATGATTTTTCTGATAATGCTCAAGATCATTTAACTTTTCCATCAAATGTAACTTTATTTACAAGTGAAGTTGAAACAGTGACGCACATTTTAAAAAATGGCGATGAAGTTCGATTAACTGGGTTTAGTTATGCACATAGATGGGAACCATCAAAAATCGTTGATTATCCTGTTCGTGGTGATGAGAAATGGCATATTGGGCTTATCCATGGGGCAAATGAGGGTATAAATTCAATATCAGATGAAAGTTATGCACCATTTACTGTTAAAGAATTATTACAGAAAAATTATGATTATTGGGGATTGGGTCATATTCATGTAAGACAGATTTTGAATGAACAACCCCCAGTTATCTATCCTGGAAATACACAAGGTCGGCACCGTAAAGAATCAGGCGATAAAGGGTTTTATCTAGTGAATAGTGATGGAAATAAGTTGGTTCCCAAATTTATAACGTCATCTACAATTGATTGGGAAACAGTTAATATTTCAATGGCAAAAATTGATTCACTATCAGATGCTATTGATAAGATTGACGCTGAATGCCAACTTTTTTCTAAAGATAAATCATATTTAATAGTGATACAAATCACAGATTTAGATAATTTTAGTGATAGCCTAGTAAATCGCATTCAAAATGGTGATTTATTAACTGCTTGGATTCAAAAACATATGCCAGATAATTACTATTGGATTGTTAAAATTAAAACGGTGATTAATAAAAAGGTAGCTTTTGAATCAATTGATCAACAATACTGGGAAGAAAGCGCAAAACGTGTTTTTACTGATGATGGAATGACTGAACTCGCTGATAAATTATTACAAATTCCGGAACTTAATACGTACTTATTAGAAACGGGACATTTAGTAGAATTACAAGAAAATTCAAAAACATTGCTTCATGAAAATCAAGCGATAGAGGGTCATATAGATGAAAATAACTAAAGTTAAAATTTACGGATTTGGGAAGTGGCATGATAAAACGTTTGATTTTAATCAAACGAATCAGGTTATTTTTGGTCTGAATGAAGCAGGTAAATCGACGTTAACAGCATTCGTATTGAGTATGTTATTTGGATTTGCAAATGCGAAAAAGAAGTACCAACAATATCTGCCTAAAGACTCATCCACATATGGTGGAGAGTTGGAATTATTAATTGGTAACGATGCTTATCGACTAACTCGTACACAAGGTAAATCTGGTGGCAAGGTATCTATTGTTAAAAGTGATGATGGGATGAAAGTAGCTAGTAGTAAGCTGCATGAATGGCTAAATCCAGTCGATGAAAATTTATACAATCAAGTATTTTCATTTAATCAGCAGGCGTTAAACCAAGTATTTAATTTAACGAATGAAGATTTAAATGAGTATCTAACGACGATGGGAGCAGTTGGTAGTCAAGAATGGTTAGAATTAACTAAAAAAATTCAAAAAGATGCCGATCACGTCTATAAGCCAGCAGGTCGTGTAACTGAGTTAAATAAGGAAATTGCGTTATACAATGATTTAGTTAATAAAATAAATATTGCCAAACAGAAATTTCCGGAATATGTTGAGACACAAAAAAAGTTAGATCAAAATAGGGAACAAATTAAAGGGCTACAAACAACACAATATAATCTAACCAAAGATTACCAACGCTACGAACAATTAAAGCAAAATTGGTCAATATATGAACAATCTAATGAGTTGACGGATAAGCTAAAACAAACTGATGAAGATGCTATGATTTCTGTTGATAATTATCAAAAAATACAAAATTTACTAGAGAAACAAAAGATAAATAATGAAAGGTTAAAATCGATTAATCAGAGTGTAGTTGATGAAAAAGAAAATTTAGCAGCATTAAATTTAATAAATTTTTATGAAAACAATAAAGTTGATTTTGATATATTATTTGAACAATTAGCTGATAATCAACAATATTTAGATAAAGTTGTATTAGAACAGACGAGTTTAAACCAACTATTAACAGAACAAGAACGGTTAATGATGCAATATCAAAATATCAACGGAAAAGTTCCAATAGCGTTTGATCCTGATGATTTTAAAAATATTGTCACATTAATTAAATCTGAAGAGAGCAATAAACGAATACTTCAAGAAATTGAACAAAAGCAATTGACGAAAAAACAAGATATTTTAGATTTAAATCAATCAATTGATCAAAAAAATCAAGTACAAAAAAGTAAATGGTCTACACAACAAAGTATCTTAGTAGGGGTAAGTGTTATACTATTTGTACTAAGTATGATCTTACCAATGCCGTTTAAAATAATGGGATTGATACTAGATATTATGATAGTTGTATATACCATAATTGTATTTAAGCAGTCTAATTCTAAGGATAAATCAAGTAGTGATGCTCTGATGCAAATACAAAATAAAAGACAAATGATTACTGCAGAAATTGATGAAAATCAATTGAAGATAGGTGAACTGGACGAACAATTGAGACAAACTGATACTGAATTAACGGATTATCAAATTCAATACGTTTTAGATGATTTTCCAAAGAATCAGTGGTTCTCAATTCAAAATGACTTAAGTCGAATACAGTCTATAACAGATCAAATTAGTCAAAAATCAGCAGAAATTAAAACGTTAACTGACAAGATAAAAAATTATTTGAATCAGACAGATTTTGCTGATAGTTTTCTAGCACTAAATAAAAGTGATATGGCAGATAGTTTAGCTAGAATTAGAGGCTTTAATGATAAATTACAACCTTTAATTGCTGAATCACAATCAATAAAAAATAAAATGGGCTATTTAAATGAACAACAAAAGCATGAAGATAATGTGACTGCTGATATTTCTAATCAAATTAATGAAATATTAACGCAATATCATTTAACGTCAATTGAGCAATTTGAAAAAAATTACGATTTACAAAAGCAATTTGTTCAAGACAAATCTAAATTGGATACAATTAATGAGCAGCTTCCTGTGGAGGTTAGAAAAAATCTTGCTAGATTTGAAACGAAAGAAAGTTTAGATGAACAATTAGATGAGCTTACAGAACAATTGAAACAATTGCAAAATAGTATAATGAACATTAATCAGGAGATTATTGATCAACAGACGTTATTACGGACTTTGAAGGCAGAAGGGAATTATACAGAACTTCGACAAGAGTTGGCTGAAAAAGTTACAATTTTAAGTGAATTAGCTGATAAATGGTTAACTCAAAAGTTAACTATTAATTGGATTAACGAGGCATTAAAAGACTCTTCTGGGGTTAGAATGCCACAAATGTTGCAATTAGCAAATCATTATTTTGAACTATTAACATTAGGCCATTTTACACAAATAAATAATATATCAGGATTATTAACCGTCGTTTCTTCTGATATGGTATCATTTGAAGTGGGAGAATTGTCACAAGGAACAGCAGAGCAGCTATATATCGCACTTAGATTTGCTTTAATCATGACAATTAATAAATCAATCGAATTACCATTAATTATTGATGATGGGTTTGTTAATTTTGATAAAAACAGAAAAAATGCCGTTTTAAAACTAATACGAGAAATAAGTAAAAAAGTTCAAATTATTTATTTAACGGCAGATGATTCAGGATTAACTGGATTTGATAACGATAAAATAATTAAGTTATAGGAGGATGGACATGGCACAAGAGAAAAAAATATTTGAATATAAAGTTGACGAAAACGTAGCATTATTTGTTTTAATTAAGAGTGCAGAAGTTAGAAATACAAAGAATAATAAGCAATTTATTGCATTTAATTTTGAAGATAGTTCAGGCCAAATTAGCGCTAAGCTTTGGGATGCAACGCCAGAGGCAATTGAACAATTTCAAACGGGTAAAGTTGCCTTTATAAAAGGAAAACGTGAAGTTTACCAAAATAATCCACAGATGAAAATCTATCATATTAGATTGACTGAAGAGGGTGAACCTAATGATCCGAGTCAATTTGTCGTTAGTGCACCAATGAAAAAAGATGAGATGGAAGAAGAATTTAATAAAGCTATTTTTGAAATTACAAACCCAAATTGGAATCGAATTGTAAGATATCTCATTGCCGAAAAACATGATGATTTTTTCAGTTATCCCGCTGCAAAGAAAAATCATCACGCATTTTCTGGTGGGTTAGCCTACCATACACTTTCAATGTTGCGATTAGCTAAATCAATTGTTGCCGAATATGGTGATGTGATTAATGCACCATTACTTTACGCAGGTGTGATTTTACATGATTTAGGAAAAACAATCGAATTATCAGGTTCTGTGGCAACAACTTATACATTAGCTGGAAATTTAATTGGGCATATTGTATTAATTGATGAAGAAATTGTTAAAGCAGCAGGTGAATTAAAAATTGATCTTCAGACAGAAGACATGATTTTATTACGTCACGTTGTTCTTGCGCATCATGGGTTACTAGAGTATGGTTCACCAGTGCAACCTCATTTAATTGAAGCAGATGTTTTACATCAAATTGATAATATTGATGCATCAATTCAAATGTTGAAAGGGTCATTGGCTCATACAGAAGAGGGCGAATTTTCTGAACGTATATTTGGTATGGATGGTCGAAATTTCTATAAACCACATGCTGACAGTAATGTAACAAATAATTAAATTGAAAAATATCTCAATGGATAAATTCCATTGAGATATTTTTTTCGAAAAAAAAACACCAGATATAATCTGATGTTTTGATGTATTTATTTTGAAGATGAAGAAGATGATGATAAGTAGCTTGAAAGAACATCTTTCAAGTCATCATCTTTGATTGATACGTTACCTTTTTTAAGAACTTTACCAACAATTTTTTGTAATTTAGTTGAGTCAGCCATAGTTTCAGTAACAATTTGTTCTTTTAAGTCAGAAATGTGATCGGCTTTTTTACCTTTACCAGCATTTTTAACACTCAAGATTACATCATAACCTGCTGTTGTTTTAACAGGTGTAGTTGTATATTTACCTTGTTTTAAATCAAATGCAGCTTTTTTAAATTCTGCTGTTAGTGTTGTATCTGTATTGTTAAATGCAGCTAAAGTACCACCAGTACTTGCAGAAGTTGTATCTGTTGATTTTGATTTAGCTAATGCAGTAAATTTGTCAGTTAACTTTTTAGCAGTCTTTTGTTCATCAAGTTGTTTGATGATTTTTTCTGCATCTGATTTTGAAGCAACTTGAATACGTTGAACTGTAATAGTTGGTTGGTATTCTTCCCATTGCTTATCTACAGCTGTAGAACTTAAATCACTGTAATGTTTAACAGCAGCTTTTAAAAGTAAGTTAGAACGTAATTCTGCTTTAAAACTAGTCTTTGTCATACTGTTTTGTGATAAGACAGATGAGAAACTTGAACCATATTTAGCTTTATAAGTATCGTATTGTTTTGTGACTTCTTTATCAGAAACATCATCACCATATTGTTTTTCCAATACTTTGTTCAAAATCATTTGTTGTAAAATTGATGTACCACTTGAAGTTTTCTTCAAACTATCGTAGTAAGCACTTTCTGTAACCTTACCACCTGAAGTAGTTGCAACTGTTGAGCTCCCACAACCCGCTAATGTAAATGTTAATAGTACGCCGGCTAAAGCAACAAGCCATTTTTTCATAACCTAACACATCCTATTTCTTAAATTTTTTGTCTTCTCAATGAAAGACTAATACGTTTAATATAACATAATTATCATATAATGAAAGTAAATGACCGAAAATTCACAAAAAAATCAAACTTTTAAAAGCCTAATTCATTGATACTTTTCTAATTTTTTATTAATTTTATTGATATTTGGCTCGATCTCATAAGTAAACTTTTCTATACGATTGCTAATGGAATCGACGATGGGTAATGTTTCTTCGATAATCGTATTCAGATGATCTGTAGCATACTGCAATTTTTTTGATGAATTAGTTACGCGATTGATATCATTTTGATAGTCAGAAAAATCTGCTTTTAACTGAACTTTTTTATCTGCAACAAAAGTAATAAGTTCATCTCTATGGTTATAGGCATAGTATGCTGACCCACCAATAATTGATAACAAACTAATTCGTTTAAGTGTTTTTGACATTATTTTTCTCCAATCTTATTCTTGATTGACATCATAATTGATTCAAGTTGCTCGGATGTGTACTTCTTGGAATTATCCTTGAATGACATTTTAAAAGTATCTTTTGTTGAGTATCTAGGAATTAAATGAAAATGTGAGTGAAAAACAGATTGGTAAGCTAGTTCACCGTTATTATTGACGATATTCATCCCTTGAATATCTGGATTGCTTACTTTAATTGCGGAAGCAATCATTGGAATTTTAGAAAAAACTTTACTAGCGAGTGCTTGGTCATATTCAAAAATATTAGCAACATGTTTTTTTGGAATAACAAGTGTATGGCCTGGGGTTGTTTGTGAGATATCAAGAAATGCTTTAATGTCTTCATCTTCGTATACGGTGAAACTAGGAATATCATTGGCAATTATTTTACAAAAAATACAGTCAGTCATATGTTTGCCTTCTTTCAAAGTTAGTTAATACTTTTATTATACATCATGAATGATAATTCACCATAATATGATATAATTAAAGGCATAAATAAATTGTAAATGGGGAATTAGAAAATGACATTAGAAGTTAAAAATTTAGTGGGTGGTTACTCTCAAATACCAGTTTTAAAAGATATTTCTTTTGAAGTTAAACCTGGAAATGTCGTTGGCTTAATTGGTTTAAATGGTGCAGGTAAATCGACTACAATCAATCATATAATTGGGTTATTAACCCCGCAAAAAGGAACTATTAAATTAAATGGCGTAACCTTAAGGGAAGATAGCCAGGCTTATAAATCACATTTAGCATATATTCCTGAAACGCCTATTCTTTATGAAGAATTAACATTAAAAGAACACATTGAACTCTCAATGATGGCTTATGGATTGAATGAAACTAAGGCATGGAAAAAAGCTAATGAATTACTTAAAATATTTAGACTTGATAACAAGTTAGAATGGTTTCCCGCTAACTTTTCAAAAGGGATGAAACAAAAAGTTATGATTGTCTGTGCTTTTTTAACAGAATCTGATTTTTATGTTATTGATGAGCCATTTCTCGGGCTAGACCCCTTAGCAATTAACGATTTATTAGAGTTAATTGTTGCTGAAAAGAAGCGTGGCGCAAGTGTCTTAATGTCAACTCACGTTTTAGCCACAGCTGAAAAGTATTGCGATTGGTTCATTTTACTGAATAAAGGTGAAATTAAAACACAAGGAACAATGGTTGAATTAAGACAAGCCTATAAGAATCCAGATGCTTCCTTAGATGAAATTTATCTTGGTTTAACTAAGGAAGAGGTAACAAAATGAAAGACTTATGGACAACACGTTTAAAAAGTCATCAGTTATTATTATTAAAATATTTACGATATGTTTTGAATGATCATTTTGTTGTTGCAATTATGTTTTTTGTTGGTGGACTTGGTTTGGCTTATTCAAATGGGCTAAAGGTGATGCCTGTTAATTTAGTTTGGTATCGGCCTGCATTAGTGATTGGATTACTGGTGATTTTACAAATCGGCCGTTTAAGTACGTTATTAAAAGAAGCGGATATTGTTTTTCTTTTACCACAGGAACATGCATTAATTAGTTATTTAAAAAAGGCAAAACGCTATTCAACAGTTATGGCCAGCTTAATGCAAGTTGGATTTATTGTGTTACTTATCCCAGTTATGATGATTGGAATGAAAATCTCAGTAATCAATATTATTTTCTTGATTTTAACGCAACTATGCTTGAAAAATAATTGGTTAGTCATTTCATTACTTGAAAAATATCAAAATAACCGGTTTAGTTGGGGAAGTATCAAATTAGTTAATATTTTATTGCCTATTTTGATTTATATCCTTGGATTATATGGTACGTTTATTCTGAGTTTTATCGTTGCTATTTTAAGTAGCTTTGTTTTAAATCAGCTAGCTGCAAAAGGATTTAAGGAAATCTTTGATTGGAAAAAAGCAATCAGTTTTGAAGAAAATAGAATGTTAGGGATTTACCGTTTCTTTAATTTATTTACTGATGTACCAATGGTTAGAGGGAATGTTAAGAGAAGAGTGTACCTTGATTTCATTTTAAATCATATTAAAAAAGATGACGCAAATGTTTATACATTTTTATATGCAAGGGGATTTATTCGCGGAACTGAATTTAGTGGCTTATTTATTAGATTAACTCTAATTGGAGCGCTAATTATTGCATTTATTTCAAATGGTTGGCTAGCACTCGCATTTTTAATCTTATTTATTTATCTGATTGGTTTTCAATTGTTACCTTTTGCAAAACATTACGATAATATTATTTTTACTAGACTATATCCAAAAGGAAAAGAGTATCAAATTAAGAATTTCAAAAAGTTTACATTAACAATTATAAGTGTAAGTGCAGTACTTTTTAATATCGCAATCTATATTGGTACAGGACAATTTTTAATGATGGGTTATGGTGTTTTGGTGAGTTTAGTGGAAATAATGCTGTTTACTAATGTTTACTTAGTTACCAGAGTTAAAAAAATCCTTGACGTATAATAGGGATGTTTGTAAGATGAAACTATAGCATCAGAGCTTAGTCGGGAAAAAGAGGTAATAATAGTATGGATTTTAATTTAGATCCCGGTTGGCAATTGTTACCAATTGGTGGAGATACAGGCACTGCATACATGGGTACACGTGCACAAGAAAAGGTGTTTTTGAAACAAAATATGTCACCTTTTTTAGCTGCGCTCTCAGTTGCTGGTATTACACCAAAATTAATTTGGACTAAGCGAATCTCAAGTGGGGATACAATAACTGCACAAGAGTGGCTAAATGGACGAAACCTTCATTCTGATGAAATGGATCAAAAAATGGTTCCTGAATTATTATCTAAAATTCATCGCTCAAAGCAATTAAAAAATATGTTGAGACAGGTTGGTGGAGAAGTTATCACACCTAGTGGCTTATTAGCTAATTATTTTGACGATTTGAGTGATGATTTAAAGCAGCACCCCTTGCTATCAAAAATGTTTCAGCAATTAAATGAACATCAACCTGAACTATCAACGGATAAGTATACAGTTTGTCATGGTGATTTGAATCATCGAAATTGGTTACAGTCTGATACTAATCAATTATATTTAGTTGATTGGGAGTCAGCAAAAATTGCTGATCCTGCTATGGATTTGAGCTTAGTTATGTCTGAATACATTCCAGATACACAATGGAGTAGTTGGCTGAGTGGTTATCATGAGTCATTGGAGAATAACGATTTATTAAACAGAATAAACTGGTACATTATAATAGCAAAATTACAACGAATAAAAAAAGCACATCAATTAAGTCGATTTCATGAAATGAATCAGGCAATAATAGAATTACAAAAATATAATATAAAAATGGATTAAAAAGTAAGTGGGGCTAAAACGATTAATACGTTCTAGCCCCACTTACTTTATCAAATGAAATGAGGATATATAAGTTGAGATTAAGAAATAAAGCATGGGCTGAACCGTTAATTGCAGAACATCCGGAACTACTTGTAACATCACCTAATCAGTTTAAGGGTAAATGGCAATCAAGATTTGAGAAAAAACAACCACTTTTTATTGAAATAGGTATGGGTAAGGGTGGATTTATTATGGGAATGGCTAGAAAATTTCCGGAATATAATTTTATCGGAATTGAATTGCAAACGACAATTGCAGCAATTACGTTGAAGAAACAAGTTGAAGCACAAATTCCAAATTTACAATTAATTTTAGGTAACGGTGATTCGGTAACTGAATTTTTTGATGATAATGAAGTTGATGGCATTTATTTGAATTTTTCAGATCCTTGGCCTAAAACAAGACAAGCCAAACGTCGACTTACTCATGGCAGTTTCTTAAAAGGCTATGAAAAAGTTATGAAAAATGATGGTCATCTTGAATTTAAGACAGATAATCGTGGCTTGTTTGAATACTCATTAGTTAGTTTAAATGAGTATGGAATGGGTTATGATCAAGTTTGGCTTGATTTACATGCAAGCGTTGAAGCTGAAGATAATGTCATGACTGAATATGAAGAAAAATTTAGTAAAAAGGGACAGCCTATCTATAAGTTAGAAGCACATTTTAATACGTCTAAAAATCTGGAATAAAAATTCCAGATTTTTTTTGTAAAAACGCCGTTACATAGTAACTAAGCTACATTCATGGATTCTTTTATGGTACTATTATATAATATAAAGTAAGAAATATTAAGCTAAGTGAGTAGACAAAATTGGGACTAATTCGTCCAATAAAATGAAAAGGGGCTCTCTAATATGAATGATAAAACGTTTAATTTAGTTAAAACAATGACTGAACTTCAGGCAACAAGTGGATTTGAAAATAACGTACGTGATGTAATGCGCGAAAAAATGACACCAAATGTTGATGAGGTTGTTCAGGATGGTTTGGGTGGGATTTTTGGTATCCGTAAAAATGCAGATATAAATGCACCTAAAATTATGACCGCTGCTCATATGGACGAAGTTGGATTCATGCTTGCCGCAATTAATGACAATGGGTTATTTTCAGTTCGCCCACTTGGTGGATGGAATCCATTTGTTGTTTCTTCACAACGATTCACACTAACAACACGATCAGGTCAAACGTACCCAATAATTTCTTCTTCAGTATCACCTCATTTATTGCGTGGTGATAATCATCAAAATGCAACACCACAAATTAATGATATTTTATTTGATGGTGGATTTGAATCTGCAAGTGAAGCAAAAGAGTTTGGTATTGCACCAGGAGATTATATTGTTCCGGATGTTGAAACAATTAAAACAGCTAATGGTAAAAATATTATTAGTAAGGCATGGGATAACCGTTACGGTTGTACTGCAGTACTGGAAACACTTGAAAAATTAAAAGACGTAACATTACCAAATACTTTATTCGCTGGTGCTAATGTTCAAGAAGAAGTTGGACTACGAGGCACGCCAGGTGCAGTAAATATGCTGAAACCTGATTTATTTTTTGCTGTCGACTGTTCAGCAGCAAATGATATTGAAACAACAAAGGGAACATTTGGACATCTTGGTGAAGGAACGTTGATCAGAATTTATGATCCAAGATTAGTAACGCTTCCTAGATTAAAAGAATTTTTATTGGATACTGCTTCGGATAACAATATTCCTTATCAGTACTTTGTTTCTCAAGGTGGTACTGATGCTGGCGCAGCTCAAACAGCAAATAATGGTATTCCAAGTTCTGTTATTGGCGTTTGTGCACGTTATATTCATACGCATCAAACAATGTTCTCAATCAGAGACTATGAAGCAGCAAAAGAATTACTTGAAAAAACAATTTTAGGATTGGACCGTTCAACTGTCGATACAATCATTAAGGGGTAGTTAGATTGGAAAAATTAAAAGTTTTAGAAAAAGATAAATTAAATGAATTATTATTGAATGGTAAATCATTGTTTTATTTTACGGCAGGTTGGTGTCCAGACTGTAACTTTATTGAACCATTAATGCCTGAAATTGAAGCAGAGTATTCCGATTTTAAATTCTATAAAGTAGATCGCGATGAACAAATTGAACTTTGCCAAGATTGGGGTATTTTTGGTATTCCGAGTTTTGTTGCATACAATAACGGTGTTGAGCTTGATCGTTATGTGAATAAAGAGCGTAAAACGAAAGAACAAATCGAATCATTTATGAACAAATTAGACTAAACCATTGGGGTGATAGTGATGTTTGAACAAGTTTATAAAAGAGTAATGGTCGGGATAGATGGAAGTGTGCAATCTGAACGTGCATTTAATCAGGCAGTTGAGAGTACTTTAAAAAACGAGGCTAGTTTAATAGTTGTACATGTTGTTGAGCGAAGTGTTGACAATACATTTTCTGAAGATGAAGATGACGTTACAACTGAAGTTAAGCGATTAAATGATACCTTAGCCGACTACAAACAAATTGCGATAGATAAGGGCGTTATTGATGTTGAAACTATTTTAGTATATGGATCTTCTAAAGTTTTATTAAGTCGTGAAATACCAGAAGAAAAACATATTGATTTAATTATGGTTGGGCAAACAGGGGCTAACGTTGTTGAAAGATTTGTGAATGGATCAACAACAGATGCAATTCTAAGAAATGCGCCATGTGACGTCTTAGTCATTAGTGATAATAAGAAGGGAACTCATAAATAAATATGTTAATAGCAAGTTATAATTTAAAGAACGTTGGCGATACATTAATGGTTGTTTTACGTGAAGAGGTAGAAAACCAAAAGTCAGAATTAAAAAATAATGTCGTTCGTATTTTCAATGAAAAATCGAATGAAACGTTGGGATTTAATTTTCTAGAAATCTCTAAAGAATCACTTGATTTAGTAGGTAACGGACAAATCTTTTTAGATGAAAAACAAGTAGAAAAATTAAATCAACTTATCGTTGCTGCTGGATTTAAGGATGTACTTGTTGTCGATGACGATCCTAAATTTGTTGTGGGATATGTAGCTGAATGTAATGAACATCCTGATTCTGATCATTTGCATATCACAAAAATTGAAGTCAATAATGGTGAGACACTAGATATCGTTTGTGGTGCACCTAATATTGAACAAGGTCAGCTTGTTGTTGTTGCTAAAGTTGGCGCAATGATGCCAACTGGGGCTATTATTTGGCCGGGTAAATTACGTGGTATTGATAGTTATGGCATGGTTTGTTCAGCTCAAGAGTTGGCTATTCCTAATGCTCCAACTGTCCATGGTATTTTAGTTTTAGATGAAAAGATGAATCATGTTGGTGATGCATTCGATTTTGAGAAGGCAGCCAAATTATTTGCATAATATAGATTTATAAAAACTAATTGCGGTTATTGCAATTAGTTTTTTACATAGTTAGGATGAAATTAATGGAGCGTTACGATGGACCTGCATTTTATAAGAAAACGTTAAAAAAAGATGTAAATAAACCACATCACAATGAGAAATTTGCGCGCAAAGAGACAAAGATAGATAGTCAAAGTGAAAAAGCACAAATTAATCGCTATTCTCGAGGTTTCAAACCAAAACAAATCCCCACATTTTTTACAAATAAAAAGCAAAATAAAAACGTAAGGTATCGGAAAATTTTAGTTCAATTAACTAAAGCAAAGGATACTTATTTACTGTTTGATGATTTTGCTGAAGAGGAAAATCAAGTATCTAATAATGATGAAAATACGTTATATTCTGTGGATAGTGTAGCTAAAAAAATAGTACCAGAAGTAGATTCAGTAATCGAAGATAATAAACAAGAAGATACTTTATTACAAAATACAAATTTAGAGCCTGATGTGTTTGATGAAAAAAATGAACAGATAAAAAAAGCAAATATAAATGTAGTTGCTAATAACAAGCACGCTTTAGCTCGAGGATTATTTGAAATATCAGTTTCTGAGAATGAGGCTCAAAATGAATTAGCCGTTTTTAAAAATAAACCTGAAGTTTTGTCACGTGAAGAACTTGCATTTGTAAGTACCAATCACCAAACTAATGAAGAAGTAC
>NZ_JBXAYD010000001.1:300000-394577 GCF_056782075.1 Dellaglioa sp. CoH-56-MRSF-12 | reverse complement strand
TGTTCAGTTTTCAAAGATCTACTTGGTTGCTTTTGACAACTTTTATATCATATCAAGGATTTCGTTAATTGTCAAGAACTTTTTTAATTAATTAACTGGTCACATTTGAATTAGTTGTTTACTACTGAAGCAACGTTTATTACTTTACCAAGAATAATCACCTTCGTCAAGCCTTTATTTAAATTAAATCTAAATCAATGAATGTAAACGTGTACATCGTGTTTTATTATTACTTTTACTGCTGAAATAAAAGTAAAAAAAGAGTATTGTCACATAGCGACAATACTCTCATATAATATTATTCATCAAAAATAATCCTATAAAATAATTTAAAAATATTTATTGATTATCATCTGGTCTCATAGTTGGAAATAATAACACATCTCTGATAGATTGTGCATCAGTCATTAACATAACCAACCTATCTATTCCAATTCCTAAACCACCTGTTGGTGGCATACCATATTCGAGTGCTTCAATGAAATCTTCATCGATTCCTTCCGCTTCATCGTTACCATCTTCACGTTCTTCAACTTGGGACTCAAATCGCTCTCTTTGATCAATGGGGTCATTTAACTCAGTAAATGCATTAGCATATTCTGTACCTAAAATATACATTTCAAAACGATCCGTAAATCTTGGATCATCTTCATTTTTCTTTGCTAAAGGCGAAATTTCTAAAGGATGTCCATAAACAAAAGTAGGATCAACAATTGTATCTTCAACAAATTTTTCGAAAAATTCATTAATGATATGGCCAACTTTCCAATATGTTTCATATTTAACATGATGTTCATCTGCCAATTTTTGTGCTTCTTCAACTGACATTTCTTTCCAAAAATCCACTCCAGTTACGGACTTAATAGCATCTACCATATGAACTCTTGCAAATTTTTTATTAAAATCTACTTTTTTTCCATCATATTCAATAATTCCGTCATTTGAAATTACATCTGCGACTGCTTTAAAAATGCCTTCAGTTTCATCCATTACATCATGGAAGTCATAGTATGCAACGTACGTTTCAAGCATTGTAAACTCAGGATTATGTTTTGTATCAATTCCTTCATTACGGAACACTCGACCAATTTCGTATACTTTTTCCATTCCACCAACGATAAGTCGTTTTAAATGTAATTCTAGTGCAATTCTCAAGTATAGTTCAATATCTAACGCATTATGATGTGTTGTAAATGGTTTAGCTGATGCTCCACCTGCTTGGTTATGCAGTACTGGCGTTTCAACCTCAATATATCCATTACCATCTAAATAACGTCTTACAGCTGAAATAATTTGACTACGTTTCATAAATCGATCAAAGCTTTCACGATTTGTGATTAAATCAAGATATCTTTGTCTATAGATTTGTTCTACATTTTGCAAACCATGAAATTTATCTGGTAATGGTCGTAATGCTTTTGATAGGAAAGTAACTTCTGTTGGGCGAATCGTTAATTCACCCATATCTGTTTTCATAACATCACCTGTTATACCAACAAAATCACCAATATCTGAACGTTTAAAGATATGATATGTATCTTCACCTACAACATCTTTACGGACATATAATTGTAAACGTCCATCTTTATCCTGAATATCAGCGAAACTCACTTTACCTTTACCACGTTTAGACATTAATCTACCTGCGATAGTAGCTTGGATATCCATACCATCAAGTTCTTCTTTAGTTAATGCATCATACTTATCATGTAATGCTTTAGTCATGTCTTTACGTTCAAAGCGGTGTCCAAATGGATCGACCCCTGCTTCGCGAAGTTCAACAACTTTTTCACGACGTACCTTTAATTGATCATTCATACTTTGTTCTTGCTTTACCATATTATATCCCTCACTTAATTACATATTTCACTTACTATCATGCCAATTAACCCAATAAAATGCAACTAATTCTATGCTTCTTTTTGCATTAATTTGAATTCACGTTCTTTTGTATCTTCTAAAAATTTATCAAATATCGTTATCATAGTAGCTTCTGAATTTGCTTCATTCAATGCTGCTTTAGCACGAGCTGAACGCGAAATACCTTTTAAGTAGTATGCTGCTTGACTTCTGAATTCTTTAGGTCCAATAACCTCACCCTTTATCTGGCAAAGTGCGTGCAAGTGTTCTTTAGCAACTAAAATTTTATCAGATGCTGAAGGTTCAGCAATGAGTTCACCTGTTTCAAGGTACGTTGCTGTCTGCCTAATCATCCACGGATTTCCTAATGCAGCACGGCCTATCATAACAGCGTCGGCACCGACTTCATCTAACATCTTCTTTGCATCTTGTGGCGTTTTAATATCACCATTACCCATAAAAGGAATTGTTTTTAAATTACTTTTAACTTCATGTAAAATATTCCAATCTGCTTTACCATTATACAACTGGAAACGTGTTCTTCCGTGCATTGCAAGTGCAGCTGCACCACCTTGTTCAGCAGCTAAGGCATTTTCAACTGCTAAAATATGATCTTCGTCCCAGCCTGTTCTCATTTTAACTGTTACCGGAATTGACAGCTCATTAGTAACCGCATCAACCATTTCGTATACTTTATCTGGATCAAGCAACCAACGTGCGCCTGCGTCTGTTTTTGTTACTTTAGGTACAGGGCAACCCATATTAATATCGACTATGTCGGCTGACGTGTGTTCTTCAACAAACTTAGCAGCAGCAACCAATGTTTCCTTATCTCCGCCAAAAATTTGAACGCTAACTGGATGTTCTCTTGGATCTACAAACAACATGCTCAACGTTTTTTTATTTCTAAATTGGATTCCTTTATCAGAAATCATTTCACAAACTACTAATCCAGCACCAAAATCCTTACAAATCATTCTGAATGCCGCATTTGTTACACCTGCCATAGGTGCAACAACTACTTGATTAGGAATTAATATATCGCCAATTTTCCATTCCATTCTATTCACCTCATCGTTTTTTACACTTACTATTGTTTAGTATCATAACACAAATCATATATTGATAAAATTTATTTAGCTGAACCCTCTAATAATTTCATTAATTCATTTTCAGAATATTGATATCGATTTCCACAAAAACGACAAACAGCTTCGGCACCATGATCCAATTCGATCATTTCAGTGATATCGCTTTTTGGCAAACTAGCTAATGAACCGTAAAATTTATCTTTTGAACAATCACATTCGAACGCAACTGGCATTGTATCCAAGATATTAACATTTTCTTTACCAAACATCAGATATATAATATCTTCTGGCGTTTTACCATCTCTTAGCAATTCTGAAATCATAGGCATTTCTGCTAATTTTTTTTCTAAATTATCGATAACTTCATCAGTTGCGCCAGGCATTACTTGAATCATAAACCCACCGGCCACTTCGATTGTATTGTCCGTGTTCACAAATACAGATAATCCAACTGATGATGGAATCTGCTCTGATTTAGCTAAATAGTAAGTAAAGTCTTCGCCAAGTTCACCTGAAACCAATGGGACTTGTCCCGTAAACGGTTCCTTCATACCCATATCTTTTGTTACTGCCATTGATCCAGTTGTTCCAACGGCACCTTTAACATCAATTTTATTTTTTTCATTTAATGGTAAATGAACGTGGGGTTCACTCAGATATCCTTTAACTGTTCCATCAGCGTTACCATCAATTACGATAGCACCAACTGGCCCATCACCATTAATTTTAACGGTCATTTTTTCATCGGCTGACAATGTAGATGTACTTAGTAATAATGTTCCTATTAGGCTCCGCCCAAGTGCAGCTGATGCTGCGCTCCATGTGTCATGTCTCCTTTGTGCTTCAGCAACCGTATTTGTCGCAGTAACAGCATATACTCTTAATTTACCGTCAAAGGCCAAACTTTTTACAAGATAATCTTTCATTCGTTTTCTCCTTAAATAATTCATTTTAGACCAACAAGAACTCCGATAGATAATCCATCGGAGTTCTTAAGTAACGATTATTTATCGTCTTTATTCACTTTGGGGTAAAAAACAACCGTTTTAGATAAATCAACTTCATCTGTTTCTTCAGCTATTTTTTTTGCATCTTTACGTTCTAATTCTTTTTTTGTTGCTTCAAAAGAACCATCTTTTTCACTCGGAAATTCATTTGCATCGTCTTTTTCTGGCATTTTGCCATCTTCGAACAAGCTTAAAATTTCTTTTTCATCAAGTGTTTCAAATTCTAATAACTTATCAGCAATCAATTTATGCTGTTCTCTATGTGCTTCAATAATTTCTTTAGCAAGTTTCATACCTTCTTCAGATAGACGACGAACCTCAGAATCAATAATGTCAGCCGTATTGCTTGAGTAAGCAGCACTTGGTTGACCTGAACCACCAGCGAACATTTGGCTATTGCCTTCTAATTGAACAGGTCCGAGTTTTTCACTCATTCCATATTCAGTAACCATTGAGCGAGCCATTTGTGTTGCTTGTTGGAAATCGTTTGATGCGCCTGAAGATTGTTCATTGTAAACAATTTCTTCAGCTGCACGTCCACCCATTAATCCAGCAATTTGTTCACTCATATCTTTTTTAGACAATAACATTTGATCTTCTTTTGGTAACATGATTGCGTAACCGCCAGCACGACCTCGAGGGACAATTGTTACTTTGTGAACAACTCTAGCATCATTTAGGACTAATCCAACAATTGTATGTCCGGCTTCATGGAATGCAACTGTTTGACGTTCTTTTTCATTAATCGTACGATCACGTTTTGCTGGTCCCGCAATAACACGATCCTCAGCTTCATCCATATCGCTTGCATCAATTTTTGATTTATTACGACGAGCAGCTAATAATGCAGCTTCATTTAAAAGATTTTCTAAATCAGCACCAACAAATCCAGGTGTCTGCTTAGCAATAACTTTTAAATCAACATCAGATGCTAACGGTTTGTTTTTTGCATGAACATTAAGAATAGCCTCACGACCCTTAACATCTGGGCGACCTACTAAAACTTTACGATCAAAACGACCAGGACGTAAAAGTGCTGGATCCAGAACATCCGAACGGTTAGTAGCTGCAATTACAATCACACCTTCTGTACCCGTAAATCCATCCATTTCAACAAGTAATTGGTTCAATGTTTGTTCACGTTCATCATTACCGCCACCTGTACCAGAGCCACGACGACGTCCGACAGCATCAATTTCATCAATAAAGATAATTGATGGTGCAGTTTTCTTAGCATTTTCGAACAAATCACGTACACGACTTGCCCCAACACCGACAAACATTTCTACGAAATCAGAACCGGAAATTGAATAAAATGGTACTTCAGCTTCACCAGCTACTGCTTTTGCGAGTAAAGTTTTACCAGTACCAGGAGGTCCCTCTAGGAGAACACCTGATGGGATTCGAGCGCCTAAATCAGCAAATTTGCGTGGTGATTTTAAGAATTCAACAACTTCAACAAGTTCTTGCTTTTCTTCTTCTGCACCGGCAACATCAGCAAAACGAACTTTATTATCTTTTTTCTCGGAAGGTTTTGTTTTTGATTTACCAAAGTTCATCACCTTACCGCCACCACCGCCACCTTGTCCTGCTTGTCCCATCATAAGATAGAAAAAGCCGACCATTAATACAAGTGGAATAACCGTAATTGCTAATTGCAACCAGATACTATCTGATTGTTCTTCTTTTGTATCCATTTTTGTCTTTGTTGCTTCAGATGATTTCAAAATTTGTGCCATATTTGAATCATTTTGAATAACTGTTGACGTAAAGTTTTTAACTTTTGTTGTTTTCTTTGAAGCTGGAATTAATGAGAACCCAGTATCCTTGCTCTTTTCTGTTTGAGCTTTCTTATAAGTCCCTGTTATTTTGTAGACACCACCTGATGGTTGAATATCAAATGATTTCACTTGGTTTGATTGTAATTTTGAGACAAATTCACTTGATTGAATTTCTTGTGTTTCCGTTTTGCTGTTTCCATCAAAAAAGAAGTACATTACACCCATTATCCCAAGCATGATAACTATGTAAAATAAACTATTTTTAAAAAGTCCATTTTTAGGATTGTTTTTCATATCTACTCTCCTGCCCGTTTTTCTTTATTTTTATTTCAACTATCGTTTGAATAGGATACACTATATCACAATTGACATTCTTTGACCATTATTTTACTCTGTATAAATTTCAGGTTTCAAGACGCCAATATATGGTAAGTTCCTATATTTTTCAGCATAATCTAATCCATAACCAACTACAAATTCATTTGGAACTTCAAATCCTGCATAATCAACGTTAACAGTCACTTTACGACCTTCTGGTTTGTCCAACAACGAACAAACCTTAACAGATTTTACATTTCTATTGTTAAACAGATCGATTAAGTAAGCTAAAGTTTGTCCTGTATCCACGATATCTTCAACAATAATCACATCTCTGCCTTTAACATCAATATCTAAATCTTTGATAATCTTAATCTCACCAGTTGATACGGTACCATCCCCATAGCTCGAAACATTCATAAAATCAACTTCTGCATAATCTGCAACATTTTTAGCAATGTCAGCCATAAAAAGATAGGCGCCCTTTAATATACAAACAAGCAATGGATTTTTGCCTTGATAATCAGCGGTAATCTGTTTTCCTAATCGCCGAGTAACATCTTGAATTTCTTGCTCACTGTAAAGAACTTTTTTGATATCTTCATCCATACACTTTAGCCTCTTCCCTGACCTTGTTTTTTTAAAACGATTATGTCTTGTATTTTATCAGTTTCAACGGTGTCTGACAATTGAGATTTTTTATAATTTATTAACCAAATGATTCGCTTAGTATTAGTTTCTAATACCCAAGCCTGATTACGGTCATTACTACTTATTTTTTGATCAATAAATATTTTTTTTATTTTTTGTTTTGCACTATTTCCTATGTCGATATAATCGCCTGGCAACCGATGTCTCAAGCTAAGCCCCTCTTCAACAATAGAGTGATCAACCATCATATAATCTTTTATAGTTACTTCATCTAGATTAATCTCTTCAGCTTTAAATACGCCAATTTTTTCATTATTATTTAAATTAACCCATGAATTCATACCGAGTATTATTTTTTCAGAAGTACTTTCAATTATTTTCTCTTTTTGAATGAAATCCATGTACTCATATTTTTTAACAAATAATTGATCATCACCTAAATTAAGTTCACCCTGTGGTTTTTTTTCATTCAGCAGTAACTGGCTAATTTGCTGTATTTGGTCTTCTTTTAAGAAAACACCATGTTCTTCAGCGATTTTTTTCAATATCGGCTTTTGCCACCTTGTTTCCAACGTGGTCCACATTTTTATTTTAAATCCTGAAGCATATTTGATTTCTTTTATTTTTTCACTAATTGCTTCATCTGCTAAATCTAATAGGTTCGTTAACTGATCTGCATAACTTTGTGCATGCTTAATTACTTGTTTATTATTTTCAAGCATTTTCGGTATAATTTCTTTTCTAACTCGATTTCTAAAAAAATCACTTAATTGATTCGTTTCATCTTCAAAAAAAACAATGTTTTCATGCTTTGCGTACTGCCGAATAGCCTGTTTTGTGAACAAAAGTAACGGTCTAACTAACATCCCTGGTCCAAATGATCTAGTTTGACTGATACCCGTTAACTGTCTGATATCTCCGCCACGAATTCCTTTCATAACAAGTGTTTCGAGCTGGTCATCTGCTTGATGCGCTGTCATTAACGTTGCATAAGTTTCTGATACCATTATTTGCTCAAAAAAATCATATCTCATTTTGCGCGCTGCATTTTCAATACCATTTAATCCATGTTCATGTACTGGCCAAACTTTTTTATATAATTTAAATTGATGATCTAGACAATACTTTTCGATGAACTCAGTTTCAATACGGCTCTGCTCTCTTAATTGATGGTCAATGTAGGCAACGCCTATCTCAGGCCGGATTTCATCTGGTAATCGTTGCAACAAATCCATGAGGACCATTGAATCAACACCTGTTGAAACAGCAACCAGAATTTTTTCAGGACTACCAAGTAGCCGATATTGAGCCTCAAATCTTGTATTCAGCAAAACTTTTCTCCTTTTTTCATTAAAAAAAGAGTGGTTTAAAATTTTCATTTCAACCACTCATCTTTAAAATTCGTTATTAATTACGTCGGCCACCACGGCCACCGCGCTTACCTTCAGTACTTCTCTTTAATGAAACTAACCGATCTTCACTATCTTTCAAAAAGCCTGACAACAATGAATCGAAGTCATCTTTTTGAGGTTCAACTTTTTTAGTCTGATAGCGATTCTTACCACCATTTGATGGACGAGAACCAGTCGATGCGCGAGTATCTTTATTAAATGTTTTCTGTGGACGAGATTTTGTTTCTGTTACTTGAGGCTTATCAACAGCTTTTCGTATTGATAAACTTATCTTACCATCGTCGCCAATGGATAAAACTTTAACTGTGACTTCATCCCCAACAGTTAGTGCATCATGAATATCTTTGATGAATCCATCAGAAACTTCACTAATATGTACTAATCCTGTTTTTCTGTCACCCAAATCAATAAATGCACCGAAATTTGTAATTCCTGAAACTTTACCTGAAACTTTCTCTCCGACTTCAATAGACATAAAAAAGTTGTTCCTCCTTAGATATATATACCATACTAGTATACCACGCTATAAACCTTGATACAAAGTTAAATCACGGGTAATTCTATCCCTGATTGATTAGTTTTTTAAATTTGCTTTATCACTAGGAAAACTATAGACAGTTTCACCTTTTTTAGAGAAATAATATTTTTCACGAATTAATTTTAATAAATAATCGTTATCATTTAATTGTTTAATTTGAAATTTAAGATCTTTTTGATTTGCTTTAGCTTTTTTTAATTTCGTTTGTTCAACTGCTGTTTCTTGCTTATAATGTGCAACCTTAAGCTTGGTTGAAATTAACTGTACGCTAAAGAAAATGATTATAATTATTAAAACAGCTCCTAATCCAATCATACGGCGGCGGTGAATAGTTACCAATCGTTGATCTTTTTTTCTTTCTGTTTTATTAGCTTTCATAAAATCATTATCTAAAAATTTAATTTTCGATTTATTATCGGCCATCTTGTCTCCTAACCCAATAAAGGACTCCAATTAAAAATCGATAATTATCGACTTTCTTCTGTATAAACTTCAGAAACAACTTCATATAAATCAATTGATTCTGCTTTTTTCGTTGTTTCTTTAAGCGCCATAACTCGAACAGTCAGCGTTTTATTACCAAATTGGATTGTTAACTCATCCCCAACAACAACATCTGTTGAAGATTTTGCCATTTTATCATTAATCATAATTCGACCCTTATCTGCAATTTCTTTTGCAACTGTACGACGTTTAATAATACGTGACACTTTTAAAAATTTATCTAATCTCATTAGTTAATCCCCTTTATTTATCTTATAAATTTTTTTAAAATACGTTTTCCAAATGGAAAGCTTAGCCATTCTCGAATCGAAAATAATTCCCATTTAACTGCTAAACCACCAAATATTCCAGCACCAATAGATCCAGAAACGAGCGCTATAATGCCACTCAACAATCGCTTGTCATTCGTCCAATTAATTAACTGATTATCTAATAAATAAACCACAATTCCCATAATTACACAAATTAAAGTTAATTTCATCATAAATTTGGGATCAATTAGTAACTGTCTAATCTCACTGGGTGACATAACCCACATGGCAATTAATACAAGTAATAAACTTAAGATTGTCGCAATACTTGCTCCAACTGTTCCTAATATAGAAACTAGGTAAAAATTAATACTCATTTTAAGTAACAATCCGATAATCAAAGCAATGACTGACGTACGATACAATCCCAGACTCTGTAGGACGCTGTTGTATGTTCCAATAACTGCTGCTAAGAAAATACTAAACATATAAACCGATAATGTACCATTTTGAAGTTGATCCCCAAATAAAGATTGGTTAACAAGTGGCATAACAGCAATCAGTCCGATGGTTGCCGCCATCGATAACGCCACCGTTATGTGCACTAACATCCCAGCATATCGTTGAAAATCCTTTTTTCGGTTTTCACGACGGGCCGAAGCCAGAGATGGCAATAACATCGAAGAGAACCCAACAGAAATAACTAGTCCAAGTTGTACTAAAGGCTGTGCACGGTCATAGACTCCTTTTAACGATTTTGCAATATTATTTGAATAACCAAAGTGCACTAATCCGTTTTTCACTGTGAATGAATCAACTAATTGTAATAGCACCATCATTGCTGCAAATAGACAGATGATAAGACCCTCCGAAAATAATTTTTTAGAGGTTATCAGTAATCTTTGCCAGTTTGTTTGAAGCCTAGTCTTCCTAAATTCAACCCTGTAAAAGTGAATAAAAGAAACACTTGCGCCAATAGCACCAATAGTTGCCCCAAACATTGCCCATGCTCCCATCGAATATAATGACATATTATTTTCAACCGCAATGTATGCCGCTAAAATAATGAGTCCAACACGTAATAGTTGTTCAACAACTTGGGAGACAGCAGTTTTGTTCATTTCAAAAATACCTTGATAATAACCACGTCCCACTGCTAAAACAGGTAAAAATAAGAACATAAATGAAACACTTTTAATTAAGCCTGCTAACTGTCCATCACCCATAGCTGTCGCAATCCATGAAGCTCCTAATTGTAAGCCAGAAAAGATAACTAAACTAAATATACTTAAAACAATAAATATATCATGAGACAATTTTATTTTATCTTCTTTCGAAGGCTCTTCAGCAATTAACTTACTAATGTAGACGGGAAATCCAGTCAAAGCAAAAGTCATCCCTATCCCATAAATAGGATAAACTTGCTGATAAATATAGAAGCCCGTATCTCCGACTAAATTTTGGAATGGCACTCGGTAAATGGCACTCAAAATCTTGGCAATTAGTGAGGCAATCGATAGAATCATTGCACCACGCATTAAATGTCTAAGTTGCTTATTTCCCATATCATTTCGATTCCTTTTTTATTAGTTAGCTGCAGTCACTGACCCAACGGATTCGCTTAACGCTTGAATAAAGTTTTGTAATTCAATCAACCAGTCAGTCTCAGTCATCTTAGGTTGAATCACTAAAATCACACGCATTTGTTTGCCCTGAGTTTTTAATGACGCTTTTAATTTTGTTGCTGATAATGCCATGAAAATTGCTTCCGTACCCAGCAATGTCGTTCCTTTTTCTGAAACAGAAACAATTAACTGGTCTTTATCTTTTTTAATTTTATCAACTAATGCCTTATCGGCAAATAATTTAAGTAAGCCAATTTCCATTAAGTTATTCACTTCAGTTGGAAATTCGCCGAAACGATCAATTAAATCACCTTGTACTTCCAAATATTGATCATAATTATCAAGCTGTCGAATACGTTTATAAATTTCAATTTTTTGACGCTGATCATCAATGTAAGATGATGGTAAATAAGCTTCAATATTAATGTCAATTTCAGAATCTGATTTAGGCTCAGCTTTTTTACCTTGTTTTTTATTCACAGCTTCTGTCAACATCTGTGTATATAAATCATATCCAACAGAATCAATGAAACCATGTTGTTGTCGGCCCAATAGATTTCCTGCTCCACGAATAGATAAATCTCGCATAGCAATTTTAAATCCAGAACCCAATTCGGTGAAGTCTTTGATTGCTTCTAAGCGTTTTTCGCTCACTTCAGTCAAAACCTTATTAGGTTTATACATAAAGTAGGCATACGCAATTCGACTACTACGACCAACACGACCACGTAACTGGTAAAGTTGCGCCAATCCCATGTGGTCAGCATTTTCGACAAATAATGTATTAGCATTAGAAATATCTACGCCCGTTTCAATAATTGTCGTTGTTACCAACACATCATAGACACCTTGAATGAAATCATACAAGACATTTTCTAATTGATTTTCAGTCATTTGACCATGGATATACGCGACACTAGCTTCAGGAACCATAATCTCAATTTCTGAAACTACTTTTTCAATATCTTCAACTCGATTATGCAAATAAAAAACTTGTCCACCACGTTGAAGTTCACGTTGTATTCCATCTCGAATAGTTCCACCATTTTGTTCCATTACATAAGTTTGAATTGGGTAACGGTTCAATGGTGCCGTTTCAATTACTGATAAATCGCGAACCCCAAGCATCGACATATTAAGTGTCCTTGGGATTGGCGTTGCCGTTAACGTTAAGACGTCCACTTGTGACTTAAACTCTTTGAGTCGTTCTTTATGTTTCACACCAAACCGTTGCTCTTCATCAACAATTAACAATCCTAAATCAGCAAATTGAATATCTTTCGATAAAATTCGATGTGTCCCAACGACAATATCTAATGCACCACTAGCCATTTTATCAGTTGTTTCTTTAAGTTGTTTCTTTGTTCTAAAACGAGATAAAATCCCAATTTCAACTGGAAATCCTTCGAATCGATTAATCATTGTTTCGTAATGTTGTTGCGCTAACACCGTTGTAGGCACTAATAAAGCAACCTGTTTATTATCTTGAATGGCTTTAAAAGCGGCACGTAACGCGACTTCTGTTTTCCCAAAACCTACATCACCAATCAATAAACGATCCATTGGTTTCTTTTGTTCCATATCGTGCTTAATTTCATTTGAACTTCTAATTTGATCTTCAGTTTCAGAGTATGGAAATGCATTTTCAAATTCCATCTGATAATCGTTGTCCTTTGAAAATTGAAATCCAACTTCTGCTTCACGTTCAGCATACAATGCAACTAAATCATCAGCAATATCTTCAATTTTAGCAGCAACTTTATTTTTCGTTTTGGTCCATTCAGTACCACCCAATTTGTTAATTCTAGGTGACTTAGATTCAGAAGAAACATACTTTTGAACCATGTTTAATTGGGTTACTGGAATAAATAATTTAGCTTCATCCCGATAAGAAATTGTCATATAATCTTGATGTTTACCATCGACTTCTAATGTTTCCATTCCAATAAACTGTCCAATACCATGATTAACATGGACCACATAGTCTCCTGGTTTCAAATCTTGATAACTTTTAAGGCGTTCTGCATTCGCTAATGTTTGGCGTTTTGGACGTTTTTTAGTGACTTTGTTAAACATTTCATGTTCTGTCACAACAACTAAGTTTGCCATTGGCAATTCAAATCCAGCTTGTAAGTTACCTTCTACTACCTGAACTTTTCCTAACTGTAGGCTATCCAAAGTCGTCATGATAGAAGGAATCTCAAAATCATCCAAGGTTTGTGAGACTTTATCAAGTCGCTCTTTATCTTGAACCATAACAATAATAGTCTGTTTCTTTTTTAACCAACGATCCATTTCTGTTTTAAGTAATGGCATTTGGCTAAAAAATTGTTGCATGGCATGTCCTGGTACATCAATCAATTGATTAAATTTGAGGTGACCCATTCCTTTTTGAAAATGAGCCAGAAATAATTCAGCATGCGATTCATTTTTCAATAAATCTCGTAATTCAAATCCAAAAACACTTGTAGACAAAACTTGATGTGTTTTTAACTTATCTGCCATCCAGTTATCTTCATCTAGTTTAAGCGTCTTTTCAGCTTCTAATAATCTCGGATAATCGTCCATTACAATTAAACCATTGCTACCCAAGTAATCTAACAGACTTGTTTTACCTTGATAAATAATATCGCTAAATAATAAATGTTCCGGAGCTAAGCGTCCTTTTTCAAAATCACTCATAAGCGGCATAATATTTGATTCTAATCGCTCTTGATCATCATTATCTAATCGCTTATATTCAACACCATACGCTTTTTTTAATGTTTGACTAGCTTCCAATAGCATAGCGTCAGTCGCAATAAAATCTGTCGCGGGTATAATTTGAATCTGGTCCACATTCTCTAAGCTTCGTTGATTAGTCACATCAAAATAACGTAATGAATCTATTTCCGTATCAAATAAATCTAGTCTAATTGGGTTTTCTACGGTCAATGGGTAAATATCCAAGATAGAACCACGTACAGCAAAATCCCCAGGACGTTCAACCAACTTTTGACGTTGATAGCCCATCGTAAAGAGTTGAGTTTCCGTGGCTTTCAAATCAATATCTTTTCCAACAGCTAAGTTTAATGTTGCTTGTTTCCACGTTGAAACAGGTGCTAGAAAACGTCGTAACCCCGAGATTGATGTTACAACAATCTTTGGTGTTCCTTCTAATAGAGCCTGAAGCGTTTGGACACGTTCACTTTTAGATTCTGGTGAACTTGTTGCCAGTTCTGCAGCTAATAATTCTTCAACTGGGAATGTAAGCACATCTTCTTCATTAATAAAGTTAGTTAAATCTTCATTTAATTGTGTTGCATGAAATAAATTATCTGTCACAACCAACATAGATTTTTTTTTATCTTTAAAAATAGTAGCTAACATCAATGTTTTAGCTGAACCCGTTAGTCCAGTTAACAATTGTCTTGTATTAGGTTCAATATTTGTTAGCCAGTTATCTACACCAGGAACAGTCTGCATCATTGCTTCTAAATTCATTATTCTACCCTTTACCCTTTTCTAAACAGCTTTTTCTTATTTATGGTTATACTTGTTCATCGTATTCATAAAATCATCTGTTTCCAACCAATCCTCAATTGCTAAAGTTGCTGTATTGATTGCATCACCTAAGTCTTTTTCTTGGTTTTTAGAAAATTTCGTTAATACCCAATCTACGACAGAAACTTTGTCTGGATGGTCAATACCAATTTTAATACGTTTAAATTCCTGTGTTCCTGTATGTGCGATAATGCTTTTCAAACCATTATGTCCGCCTGCTGATCCTTTTTGACGTAATCGAATCCGACCAACTTCTAAATCAAGATCATCGTTCACAATAAGGATGTCTGAAACATCAATTTTATAGAAATCCATCAACGGTCTAACAGCTCGACCTGAATCATTCATATAAGTAGATGGTTTAACTAAGACAATTTTTTCACCATTTAAATTAAACGATGCCACTTGCGCTTCATACTTGCTAGATCCAAAATCGGCATTATGTTGTTTTGCAAATACATCTACTGTAGCGAATCCGACATTGTGTCTTGTTCCATCATACTTTTGCCCAATATTTCCTAAACCGACTATCATTTTCATTTTAATTTCTCCTTTAAATAAACGCAAACATCTGGGCAAGTTTATTCAACTTACCCAGCATTTCGACCCTATTCTTTTCTTTCAACTATTATACCATACTCGATTTATGAAAATTTTGTGAAAGAACTCTCTCATCTAGTATGTTTTTTCACAAACAAACATGTTATAATTATTCAGTAATAATTATAGCTCTGAAAGGATGAATTATTTTGACAAAAACAGAAAATCATCAAAAAGTTATCTTAGTCGGCGATGGCGCCGTAGGTTCTAGTTACGCATTCGCAATGACACTCCAAGGTGTCGGCGAAGAATTCGGTATCATCGATGTTGCGAAAGATCGCACTGTCGGAGATGCTTTAGATTTAGAAGATGCAACACCATTCGCATTTCCTAAACGTATCTACTCAGCAGAATACTCTGACTGTGAAGATGCAGATCTTGTCGTTATCACTGCTGGTGCTCCACAAAAACCAGGTGAAACACGCCTTGACCTTGTAAACAAAAACTTAAACATCTTGAAAAGTATCGTATCTCCAATCGTTGAATCTGGATTTAAAGGTATTTTCTTAGTTGCTGCTAACCCAGTTGATATTTTAACTTACGCAACAATGAAATTCTCTGGTTTCCCTAAAGATCGTGTTATTGGTTCAGGTACTTCACTTGATACTTCACGTTTACGTGTTGCTTTAAGCAAATTAACTGACATTACAGATCCTCGTTCAATCCATGCTTACATGATGGGCGAACATGGCGATACAGAATTTGCTGCTTACTCAGCTGCAACTGTTGGTGGTCTTCCATTCTTAGATTGGGCAAAAGCTAACAACATTTCTGATGACCAACTTGCTAAAATTGAAGATGACGTTCGTAACAAAGCTTACGAAATTATCAACAAAAAAGGCGCAACATTCTACGGTATTGGTACAGCATTAGCTCGTCTTTCAAAAGCAATTTTGCGTGACGAAAATGCCGTATTACCTGTTAGTGCATACATGGACGGACAATATGGTTTGAACGATATTTATATCGGTACACCAGGTGTTGTTAATGGCCAAGGTCTTGCACAAATCATCGAAGTACCTTTAAGTGATGTTGAATCTAAACGTATGACTGATTCAGCTGCTACTTTGAAACAAGTATTAAATGATGGTCTTAAAGCATTAGGTGAATAATTTTTAATTATTTTCCAAAAAAGGAACGGAAGACATTCTTCCGTTCCTTTTTTAATACAATTTTAATAGTCAAATTACTGTTAAAAAGCTTTTTTTATGGTATTATAAAAATGTAAATGAGAAAAATTTAATATTTGGAGGCGCCTATATGTTATTAAATACTTTAGTTAAACCATTAAAAGAACTAACAACCGTCCGTGAAAGTGTCACACTTGAAGAAGCACTTACGGTCCTAGAAAATTCTGGATTCCGTTGTGTGCCAATCTTAGATGAAACGGGTCAAATTTTCCGTGGTAATATTTATAAAATGCATATTTATCGTCATAAATCACAGGGTGGCGATATGTCACTTCCTGTTACTTATCTTCTTAAAAATGCGACTAAGTTTATTTCATCTGATTCAGCTTTCTTCAACGTTTTCTTTTCAATTAAAGACTTACCTTATATTGCTGTTTTAAATGAAAACAACTATTTTGAGGGTATTTTAACACATACACGTCTTCTAGATATGTTGTCTCAATCATGGAATTTTGATGTTGGTAGTTATGTCTTAACTGTTATTTCAGCTGGCGAACGTGGTGATTTAGTTGATATGGCTAAAATCATTACAAAATATTCATCAATTGCTAGTTGTATGACTTTAGATGTTAAAGAAGGCGAATTATTACGCCGAACATTATTCACATTACCAGCTGGTGTAAACCAAGAAAAAGTTGATAAAATTGTTGATAACTTAGGACGTAAAGAATTTATTGTTTCTGAAATTGAAGATTTACGTAGTTAGACAAAAAAACAGACCCTTTCGGGTCTGTTTTTTTAATGCATTCTTTTATCAAAGTGAATAGCACGATCTAAAACGAGCATTATTGGTGCTGTAATTGTCATTATTACAAATTCAGATAATGCTGTTGTACCGTAAGTAGGCCAGAACGGTAAGCTCGCTGTAATGTTCAACATAATAGCGATTAAAAACATGGTAAATGAGAAAACCATAATATTTAAAAGCATTTTTTGCCACATTTTCTTAAACTTAGGACTAACAAAAATCACAATTAAAAGACCCATGATTGTTTGTACGCCCCCAAAAAGAACATCTAACGGACTGCTGTAAAAGAGATTAAATAAGATAACCCCTAATGAAACACCCCAGATATATTTCTTATTGAAAAGTACTAAGTGATTCAATCCTTCTGATAGTCGAAATTGAATAGCACCACTAGCCATGTTCACCATTCCTGGAACAACTGCCAATACGATATAAAGTGCAGCGATTAAACCATTAATGATTACCTGGTTTACACGATTATTTTTTGTCATTATTAATAGACTCCCTTAGTTTTTTAGCGTGGGATGGTTACGAACCACGTTTTTTTATGTCTTTTTACTGTTTATTTTTCTTTATGTATTGCTGAAACAAGTCCAACACTCATTCTAAGCGCATCATCAACCTCAAGCATACTTTTTTTCGATACATGCGTGATACGATCTTTTAGACGTTGCTTATCAATTGTGCGAATTTGCTCCATTAGTATAACTGAATCTTTTTCAATACCATCTCTACTTGCTAAAAGTCCAACATGTGTTGGCATTTTAGGCTTCTGGATGCGCGCCGTAATGGCGGCAACGATGACTGTCGGACTATAACGATTCCCAATATTGTTTTGGATAATGAGAACAGGTCTCATACCGCCTTGTTCAGAACCAATAACGGGCGATAAATCTGCATAGAATATATCACCACGTATGATACTTTCAACCATCTTATCCCAACTCTCTACATAATTTGAAGGTGCAATAACACTTCATCTTCAGATCCTTTAAAATCATTACAGATTTCACTATTCAATTGTCCCATTTCTGAGTAGCCATCAATTAACTCATCCATCATTTTTTTATGACTTAAAATAGAGTTAAATATTTCGCTATCCTTCAACGCTTCATTGGTAATCGAATAATATGCACAGTAATCGGCTATATGACTCATTGCTACTTTCTCATTTTTATCCATCTGCACTTCCCCCATAGAATTACACTCTACAGATAGTTTACCATAGCAAACTAAGCAAATAAATACTAATTTAGGTAGACATGTGGTACTCGTCCTGAAAGTGCACAGATTATTTCATAATGAATTGTTTCAGCGTACGTTGCAACATCCTGTGCTGTAATCATTTCATCGCCATCTTGGCCTATTAGAGTTACTTTTGTATCATTTGGCATTTCATGTGGCAATCTAATCATTAATTGATCCATGCAAACTCGACCAATTATTTCGCAAAATTGACCGTCGACTAATAGTTTAAAGCCTTGCATCTTTCGGGGCATACCATCTGCATACCCAATTGGTACTGTACCAACCCATTCATTTTCTTGAGCTTGATATGTAATACCGTAACCAACTGAATCACCTGCATGGATTTCTTTCACATAACTTAATTCAGATGTTAATCCAAATGCTGGTTTTAACGCATAAGGTAGTTCTAATTCACCACCAGATGGATTTAAACCATACATTGAAATGCCCATCCGAATCATATTACCGTTGCAAGCAGAGTGCCATAAGCTCGTTGCAGAATTAGAAACGTGTACATAACGAGGTCTATCAGAAACTACTGACATCAATTCATTAAATTTTGACATTTGTTTTTTAAAATACGAATCATTAGGAGAGTCTGCTGTCGCAAAGTGAGTAAAAACCCCTTCAAAGTTTAATGTATTTTGATGACTTCCAAGGAAATTAATTGCCTCTAAAAACGGTTCTGCTTCTCTAAAACCAATACGACCCATTCCTGTATCCAATGCTAAATGAACGGCCAAAGGCGCTAATTTTTCTTCACTCAGTAACTTATTAGCTTCTTGTAACCAGCCAAGTTCTGAAACAGTTACAGATATTTTGCTTTTTGCCAGTAACGGTGCATATTCAACTTTCGTTAATCCCAGAATCAAGATAGTTTCAACAAACCCGGCTTCTCGTAACGCTAATGCCTCATCAATTATTGCCACACAAAAACCTTTTACACCAGCATCTTTTGCAACTTTAGCTACTTCAATCAATCCATGACCATACGCATCAGCTTTAACAACAGCAAAAATAACCGTCTCATCTGTTAATGTCTTTTTTTCAGCTGTGATATTTGCCTTAATAGCTGCCCTATCTACCACGATTTGGGTTGGACGATGATAACCTACAACCATTTTTACATCCCCTTTTCTTGATTTTCTAAAATAACTTCAGTCATAACTAAATTGTTCGTATGAGAAATTGAAATAAAGCCATTACCCTCAAAAGGGTGCTGCGTAATTATCGGTTTACCAATTTCATTATTTAATATTTCAACATCTAAAAAGCCAACTTTATCCCCTATTCCCGTTCCAAAAGCCTTACTGTATGCCTCTTTGGCGGAAAATCTTCCAGCAATAAATTCGTCTTTATGACTACCTTTTAATTCATCAAATTGTTTAATTTCATTTGTTGTGAGAATCTTTGTTATAAATTCTTCATGTTGTTTTGCCAACTTTACTACTCGATCAATATCGGCAATATCAACACCAATTCCATAAATCATATTATCACCTATTTCTTTTCATTGATATCCTTGTTAAGTTTATCAAATTTATTCATTTTCTGCACTAAAATCGTTTATATTTTACCTATCAATATTGTAAGAATAGCAATTTTAAACAAAAAAAGAGACCTAAATTAATAGGTCTCTTTTCAATATTCAAATTAATCTTTTGTTCTGATTGTGAAGTTACGTTTTGGTGCGCTACTTCCGTTTGAACGGTTGTCATTTGAACGATTATCGCTTGAGCGGTTACCTTTGTAACCTCCGCCACCATTACCATTGCTACGGCGATCGCTACTTCCGTTACGACGATCTGAACTTCCACCGTTACTACGGTTTCCGCCACCATTACGGTTGCCTTGGTAACCACCACCGTTGCCACCACGACGATTTCCACCGCCATTGCCGCTACGACGGTTGTTTCCGCCACCACCGCCACCCCCCTTACGTCTAGGTAATGGGCGTTCTGGTGTAATCTTAACAGGTACTTGTGATGAATCATTTTTAATAACATCACTAAGTAATGCTGCAACTAAATCAGCAACTTCAAACTTAGCCATTAATTCAGTAGCTTGTTTTGCATATTTTTTAGTATCAGTTTTGTTAACTAAGGCAGTAACGTCAGCGATTGCTGTTTCAATTTGACCAGCAAATGCTTCATCATCTGTAGGTGGTGTTAAAGCCACCATACGTTTCTTAGTTAATTTTTCGATTTGACGTAAGTAATCCATTTCATTTGGTGAAACAAATGTCAATGAAGTTCCTTTATGTCCGGCACGGCCTGTACGGCCAATACGATGGACATAACTTTCAGGATCTTGAGGAATATCATAGTTAAAGACATGGGTAACCCCAGAAATATCTAAACCACGAGCAGCAACATCAGTTGCAACTAAAATATCAAGTTTACCTGATTTAAATTCACGTAAAATACTCATACGACGTTGTTGTGATAAATCACCATGGATTCCTTTAGCGTTGTATCCGCGCATTTCAAATCCTTTAGCTAATTCGTCAACACGACGTTTTGTACGACCAAACACGATTGTTTGTGTTGGGTTTTGAGCATCATACATACGTGTCATGATATCAAATTTTTCGAAATCTTTTGAGATTACGTAGAATTGATCAACTAAGTCAGTTGTTAATTCTTTTGCCTTAACAGTTACCAAAGTTGGATCTGTCATAAATCTTTCACCAATACGGCGAATAGCAGTTGGCATTGTTGCAGAGAATAACAATGTTTGACGTTCGTCAGGAACAGTTGTTAAGATGCTTTCGATATCTTCAACGAATCCCATATCTAACATTTCATCAGCTTCATCTAAAACCAAAGTTTTAACATTACCTAATTTAACGGTGCGACGACGAATATGATCTAATAAACGTCCTGGTGTTCCAACTAAAATTTGAGGTGCGCGATTAAGACTCTTGATTTGACGACGAATATCAGACCCACCATAAACAACTTGAACTTTAGCATGTTTTTCTTTACCTAAACGGTAAAGTTCTTCTTGCGTTTGAATAGCAAGTTCACGTGTTGGTGAGATGATAAGTGCTTGAACTTCATCTTTTGTTGTATCAATTGTATCTAAGATTGGTAAACCAAATGCAGCAGTTTTACCAGTACCTGTTTGTGCTTGTCCAATAACATCTTTTCCTTCTAAAGCCATTGGAATTGTTTCAGATTGGATAGGTGTTGCTTCTTCAAAACCGCTGCGTTGAACGGCCTTTAGTAGTTCATCGGATAGTCCTAATTCTGTAAATTTCAAGTATAAATTCCTCCTAATGTGTTTGCAAACTAACATGCTTCACAACACAGTTAAGAGTTCGTCGTCAATTACTGTCTTGTAAAGTTAAATTAATTTAAGTCTGACCCTTCATGAGTCACTATTTAAACTATAATAGCACCTTAAATAATATTAAGCAACTCTCTAATTACTTTGTAAAGCCGATAAAACGGTTTCTAAATGAACGCCATGGCTTCCTTTAATCAAAATAGAATCTTTTTCAGTACGTATTTTTAATAAATCTTCAACCATAGCTTCTTTTTCATCTAAATCATAATAATGAAGATGTTGATCATCATACTTTGATTTTAATGCTGTTGCTAAAGATTTTATTTGTTCTCCGTAAAGATAAACGCTTTGAATTTTTTCATTATCAAAACTATCAGCCAAGCTGAGATGCATATCGCTAGATTGCTCACCTAATTCAAGCATATCACCCAAAACAACCATTCGATTACCTTCAACATCGCTGTTTGAGAATGCTTTGATAACAGCTTTTGCAGCTGTCGGATTTGAATTATAGACATCACTTAAAATTGACTCGCCCAAATGACCTCTAAGCCACTCTGTCCGATTCTTCGTTAAATCAAAATCACTAAGCGCCTTTACAATATTTTTAGGTGACACACGATAATGACGACCAACTGAGATAGCAGCCATCGCATTATCTACGTTATATGTGCCAATCATTGGAATTGTAAAATTAAAATCAGCCATTTCTCTCACTTTAAAGCTAGTCATTGTTTGATTGCCGACAACATTTGAAACACTCAAGTCAGCACTTTCACCATGACCGAAGCCAAATGATTGCTGTTCAATATTGGAAACACGTTCTCTTAATAACGGTTCATCTGCATTATAAACCAACAAGCCGTCTTCTTTCAGCCCATTCACAATTTCCATTTTTGCATCCGCAATTTTATCTCGCGTACCAAAAAATTCGATATGTGCTTCGCCAATCATCGTAATAACAGCGACATCAGGTTGTGCAATTCGACTTAAAAAGTCTAACTCACCAGGATGATCCATCCCCATTTCGACAACAACAACTTCCGTATTAGGTTCTATACTTAATAAAGTCATCGGTACGCCTAAATGATTATTGAAATTCGCTTCCGTTTTACAAACATTATATTGCTGACTTAAAATTTCTGTAATCATATCTTTAGTTGTCGTTTTACCGTTACTACCAGTAACTGCGACAACTTTAGGATTAATTTTATCCAAGTAATGTTTTGCTAAATCTTGGTAAGCCATTAATGTGTCATCTACTAAGATAGCTGGGATTTTCGTTGGCATTGTATCTTGATGGTCAACTGCCCATAAAGTCGCTGTTGCACCATTATCAATCGCACTTTGGATATAATCATGACCGTCATTTTCTGCCACAATAGGTACAAATAAACTGCCTTCCGTTAGTTGTCGACTATCAAATGAAACACTCGATATATTAATTGGTTCATCAGTAATTTCGTTCTTGGCGCTAACTGCGCTCGCAATTTCAGTTAATTGCATTTTCATTATATAAACCCTCGCATTCATATGACCATTAAATCTATTGTTTACTATTATTTGCCTGATTTTTTTTCAATGCTAATTGTAATAATTCTTCAATTAAATCACTGTAACTCAGCCCAACGGCTTCCCACAATCTTGGATACATTGCATTTTTATAAAATCCTGGCATTGTTGTAATCTCATTTAAATAAATATCTTGGTTAGCGCTAATTAAAAAATCACACCTAGCAAGCCCTGATCCATCAATAACCGCAAAAGCTGTTTTAGAAAAACCAACTATCTTATCCAATAATTCCTCATCGAGTTCAACTGGAATTCTGGCTTCGTGATCTTCCTTCATTGCAAGTTTACGATCATAGACGTCATCAAACGACAAAATTTCTCCTGGTACACTTGTTGCGATTTCTTCGTTACCTAATAATCCAATTTCAATTTCACGTGCTACAATGCCTCGTTCTACAATCACTCGAGGACCAAGTTCAAAAGCATTATCAATTGCATATTGTAATTCAACACTATTATTCACCTGTGTAACACCGATTCCTGAACCCAAATTAGATGGTTTCACATACATTGGATAAAGTAATTCGCCCTCACATCTGGCAATCACACTTGCAGTGTTATTTTCCCAAGACTGTGAGTCAATCGCTTGGAATGGTACAACCGGAATTCCGGCTTGTTTAAAGAGTAATTTACTCATTATTTTATCATTACCGACAGCCGATGCTAGTACACTGTTACCAACATAGGGGATATTCAACGTTTCAAGTAGTCCTTGGACAGTTCCATCTTCACCATTTGGGCCATGTAAGACAGGAAAAACCACACTATCTTCAGGGTCAAATCCATTTGGCAAAAATTTTATTCCAGTTGAATTTTCATGATTATTCGTTGCTTGTCCTTTTTCATCTGTTTCTCTAAGTCTTAAATTATCAACAAATTTAACTGGTTCGTTAAGCGTCTGACCTTGCAGCCAATTCCCCGTTTTCGTAATATAAACTGGAATTACCGAATAGTATTGGTAATATATCGCTTGTGTTATTTGAAAAGCAGTTGAAAGTGAGATCTCATGTTCTGCACTTTTACCACCATAGAGTAAATAAACTCGCATTCGTATTGCCCTCCATTTTTTGCACGTCCTATTGTACCATTCTTTTTAAATTCAACAAAAATAAAAAAAGATAACATAATAATACGTTATCTTTTTAGAATATAATACTGTCTTCAAAAGCAGATTTGTTAGAAACTTCGATAAACCATTCTTGATCTACAAATCGATACTCCAAATTAGCAACTAACTTGGCACTTTCTGTCTCCAATGTTGGCTCATGCCACTTCATCTGAGAAACGTTATCTATCATAATATAGACAGGTAATATTAACTTCGTATTATTAATTGTGATCCTTGAAAAATCTAATATTACACCTTCAACAAATAATGGCATTAATTCTTCAACAATTTTTTTAGGTATCTTTTTCAACGTCATAGGACGTCGTCTAAACAGACCATTTTTTTCACGATACGATTGATTCGCATGTCTAATAATTGATTTAGAAAAAACATTATAAAATTGCGTTAAATAACGATAGTAGATTTTTAATGCATCATTTGGTAACGTTAAAAAAACGTAGTCATTCTGCAATTTATAGTAAAAAGGTGATTGAATATGAGAAAATGCATGTCCCAAATATAAGAATTCTGCTACTTCTCTTGGTGTTATTAATTCTAAATCATCTTGACTATCGAAATCAATCCAACTTTGCTTTAACCCAACAGTCTTTTTATTCAAATAACGTGCAGTATCTTCTTCCCCGGTTACCGTGTTAAATCCTGTTGCGATGTCAATTTCATTTTCATAATCCACTGGGTTTAACGATAAAATATTAGTTGGTAATCTGGGAATGCTTGTTATGAAATCTTCTTTGGAAATCCCATATGATAAAATCAAATGAGAAACCGTTTCAACATGAACGTAGACTAAATTGTCTCTCACCACTATCATCCCCATTTTATAAAATAGTTTACATTGCTTCTAATCTTTCAATTCTATCTTCCATCGGTGGATGTGTTTGAAATAATCCAGTTGTTTTTTTCTTCAATGGATTTGAAATATAAAGTGCCGCACTACTTGGATCGGCACGTTCCATTGGTTTACTATCAGAAATTTTTTCCAACGCATGGATTAGTCCTTGCGGATTACGCGTTAATTCAACAGCAGAAGCATCAGCCAAATATTCTCTGTTTCGAGAAAGTGCAAGCTGAGCAATTGTTGCTGCAATTGGTCCTAAAATAACCAATAATAATGATAAAATCATCAAAATAATTTCTAATGATCCGCCACCTTCTCGATCATCACTTCGACGGCGACCTCCGCCCCACCAAAATGAGTTCATTCCAATATTTACTAATAATGAAATTGCTGCCGATAATGCTAATGCAATTGTTGATAATCGAATATCGTAGTTGCGTACATGCGAAATTTCATGCGCCATAACGCCTTCTAATTCTTCACGATTTAATCGATTGATTAAGCCACTTGTTGCAGCAACTGCCGCGTGTTCTGGATTATTTCCCGTTGCAAACGCATTAGGACTATCATCTTCAATAATAAACACTTTTGGCATTGGAACTTGGCCCACAATCGCCATATCTTCAACAACATGCCATAATTCAGGTGCATCATCGACTGATTTTATTTCAGTTGCATGATTCATACTCATGACAACGCTAGTTGATTGTGAAATCATCAATCCCATATAAACAACTGCAATGACAACAGCCATAAGTAGTCCAGAAACAGCACTATTGAAAAAAACATAGCCAACGGCACTACCAATCGCAACCATCAATAAAACAAAACCAATTAAAACATAAACTGTTTTGCGCTTATTTCGCGCGATTTGATCATATAGCATTAGTTATCTCCTAACTGTTTAATCAAATGAAACGTTGGGTACAGCTTTTTCAGCTTCAGGGACTTCAAGATATTCTACTTTTGTAAAATGATGAATTCCGGCAACAATGTTACTTGGAAATGATTGAATTTTTGCATTTAAACTTGCAGCAGTTGAGTTAAATAGTTGACGTGAATAAGAAATTTTATTTTCTGTATTTGATAGTTCTTCCATTAACTTAGTGAATTCTGTGTTAGCTTTTAAATCTGGGTAACTTTCAGATAACGCAAAAATACTTTTCAATGATTGACTCAATTGATTAGAAACTTCCATTGTTGTTTCATGTGCATCCGTTGGTACTTGTGTTAATTGATTACGTAATTCAACTACTTTAGCAAATGTTTCTTTTTCGTGAGTTGCATATCCCTTAACAGTTGAAACTAAGTTAGGAATTAAATCATTACGACGTTTTAATTGGACGTCAATTTGACTCCATGATTCCTCAGTCCGGATTTTTGCTTTTACTAAACCATTGTAGCCGCTAATGTACATAATAACTAAAAGTACTACGATAACTCCGATAATAATCATTGCCATAATTTTCAGTCTCCTCTTTAAATATAAAGTGTCTTATTTTAGTTTCTATTCTTAATTATCATACCAAAGTTAGACCCTTTTAGAAAGCAATTAAGCTAACGGTTACACCAATTTATCTAACTAGTTTTAATAATGTGATTATTATGGCATAATAGCATTATTAAGAAATTTGTAAAGGGGATTATTAACATGAATGTATTATTTGTATGTATGGGAAATATTTGCCGATCACCAATGGCTGAAGCAATGTTACGAGACGATTTAGCTAAGTTAAACCTTTCTGACCAAGTAACTGTTGATTCTGCTGGCACAAGTTCTTCACAAGAAGGAAATGGCGCCCATGAAGGGACTATTACTAAACTTGTTGAACATCAGATTCCAACAGATGGCTTAATCTCACGTCCGGTTAGTTACTTAGATTTCATTAATAGTGATTTAATTATTGCAATGGATGATATCAATGTTGAGCGTCTTGAAAAAGCTGCACCTGCATCTAAAAAAGAAAAAATCGTTAACTTCCTTTCAATTGTTCCCGGTAAAGAAAAAGAATCTGTTCCTGATCCATGGATTACTGGTGACTTTGACGAAACTTATAACTTAATTAGTCTTGGAATGCCTTACTGGATTGATTATATTAAAGCACAAATTAAATAATAAAAATGACCACAAATTTTAAAATTTGTGGTCATTTTTATTATTTATTATTATGAATCATTTTAAAATACTTTTGAACTGTTTTTGGTGCAGCATTGTATGTCCAATCTTTAACATACTCACCTTGGACCATCAAACGTCCGGCACCCGTATCATCACAAGTAATTAATGTGACTAATTTTTCTCCGGGTACATCATCAATAACTTGAACGTCTGTTGCTTTGATATATTTCATTTTAGATGTTTCATACTCATAAATCTTTTTAGCATCTGTTAAATAGATTTTTTGGCCAATTTTCATGCTAACTAATGGACTAAACAATAAATCCTTTCGAATCATATGATGTCCAGCAAGTGCATAATTACCCTCGCCCATTTTTTGGTTTTCCTTTAAAGTTCCAGCAGCAAGTGCCAAGGTATCAGTGCTAACGCCTTTAGCAATCGGCAAGTTCATTGAGACATCCGGAATACTAATTTCTCCAAGTAAAACCAAATTTTTTTCATTTGCTTTTGCTTTCACGACATCTGCCGTATTCAAACTCTTAACTTCACTAAAATCAAAGGATGCTTTTTTATTTTTATTTTTATCGACTAATTCTGAATTAATGGTTGGGTCTGTTAGTCCAACAATAAAGTTTTTAATTTGTTCATTGAATACTAGCGAAAGCCCCACCAATAACAATAGTATTAATAATATAGTTGTTAGCCATTTTTTCCAACGACTTTTTTTAGCTGCTTTATTTTTTTCCATTAATAACCCCCACTTTCGCTTAACAACTATTTTACCATATAACTTTTATCCTTGTTTAGTGTTATGATTATAATTATCAAAAAATATCTTTAGGGGGACTGTTTAATTTGTTGACTTCACTAAAATCAACATTTTTTCGTTCTAGACAACCTTGGGAACAAAATTTATTTGTTTTATGGTTTGGTACGTTCATGGCTGGCGTGGCATTTAGTTTAATTATGCCATTTATGTCACTTTATATTGATACGTTAGGTGACTTCACCAAAACCGAATTAAATTTTTATAGCGGCATTACCTATTCATCTACATTTTTAATTACCGCCATTGTTTCCCCACTATGGGGTCGTTTAGCTGATCGAAAAGGTCGTAAATTAATGATTTTAAGAGCTTCATTCGGAATGGCCATTGTTTTAGGCCTGATGGGGCTTGTCAGTAACGTTTACCAATTAATTGCGTTACGTTTATTACAAGGTGTCTTTTCTGGTTATATTAGTAACTCACAGGCACTGATTGCAACAGAGACACCCAAGCGGCAAAGTGGTAAAGCACTCGGTATTTTAGTTACCGGTAGTGTTACTGGTACTTTATTTGGACCACTAATCGGTGGCGCAATAGCTGGGGTCTTCGGCTATCGTATTACCTTCTTCATTACTGCTGCGATTTTGCTAATTGTTTTCTTACTTAGTTATTTCTTTGTACATGAACATTTTACGCCTGTTGAAAAAGGTGAAATGCAAACGTCAAAAGAAATCTTCAAGAAATTACATCATCCTAAATTAATTATCGGGATGTTTGTCACTACCTTAATCATTCAAGCATCAAATTATTCCATTAGTCCTATTCTAAGCTTATACGTTCGAGAACTCTTACATAACGTTGGAAATGTTACCTTTATCAGTGGGTGTGTGGCTTCTATTCCAGGAATAGCAACGCTAATTGCTGCGCCTCGCTTAGGAGTACTAGGCGATAAAATTGGAACAGAACGTATTTTAAAAATTGCACTTACTGTCGCAATTTTCATTTTTATTCCAATGGCATTAGTGACTAATGTTTGGCAACTTGGCGGCTTACGTTTCTTAATTGGGATTACGGATGCCGCAATGTTACCTGCAGTTCAAACAATTCTAACAAAAAATACACCGGCAGAATTCACAGGTCGAGTGTTCAGTTACAATCAATCATTCCAAGCCATGGGATCAGTCGTTGGTCCTATGATTGGCTCTACCGTTTCTGGCGTATTCGATTACAAAGGTGTCTTTATTTCTACCGCTATTTTAGTTGGTATTAATCTCATCTGGGTTCTCTACGTCACAAAAGGGATGTATTCACGAAAAGCTGAATAGTAACGTTCAATCTAGTTGAACGTTACTATTTTTTTGTATAAAAAAAGGAAGAAGCTTATTGGCTTCTTCCTTTTCGAAATAGTTCTTATTTTGCAGCGTTTGCGTCTGTAAGACCATATTTCTTGTTGAAACGATCCACACGGCCATCGGCTTGAGTGAATTTTTGACGTCCAGTATAGAATGGATGTGAATCCGATGAAATTTCGACACGAATCAATGGGTATGATTTGCCATCTTCCATTTCAATTGTTTCTTCTGAATGTTTTGTTGAACCTGAGATAAATTTGTAACCTGAAGTAGTATCCATAAATACAACTTCATGGTAATCTGGATGGATTTCTTTTTTCATAAGTAAGTATTCTCCTTTGCCCTAATCCATCTGCTGAATTAGAGTTATTCTTTATATTACAACATGCACAATCTTATCACGAATTAACTCGTTTTACAATTAAATTTTATTTACTTGTTTTTGTTAACTCTTTTAAAAATTCAGCATTATTTTTTGTTTTCTTCATTTTTTGGATAACACGTTCCGTAGCACCTAGTGAATCGCCTGTCATCATCTTTCGAATCTGCCATAGTTCTTCAATTGTTTGCTTAGATAATAATAATTCTTCTTTACGTGTACTTGATTTTTTTAAATCGACAGCAGGGAAGATACGGCGTTCAGCAAGCTCTCTTGAGAGTTGTAATTCCATATTACCGGTTCCTTTGAACTCTTCATAAATCACATCATCCATTCGGCTACCCGTATCAACCAAAGCAGTTCCTAATATTGTCAGGCTTCCACCTTCTTCAATATTACGTGCAGCACCAAAGAATTTTTTAGGTCGATAAAATGCTGCTGGATCAATCCCACCTGATAACGTCCGTCCGCTTGGCGGAATCGTTAAATTATACGCTCTAGCCAAGCGAGTAACTGAATCCATTAAAATAACAACATCTTGCTTATCTTCAACTAATCGCATTGCACGTTCTAAAACAAGTTCAGAAACACGCGCATGGTTCTCTGGTTGTTGATCGAATGTTGACGATACAACATCACCTTTAATTGATCGTTCTAAATCAGTCACTTCTTCAGGTCGTTCATCAATTAATAGTACGATTAATTTTACATCGGGATGATTTTCTGCGATTCCTTGAGCAATCTCTTTAAGTAAAGTTGTTTTCCCAGCTTTAGGTGGTGCCACGATTAAACCACGTTGACCAAATCCAATAGGAGCAAATAAATCAGTTAATCTCGTTGAAAGATTTTGACTAGTTGTTTCTAAAGTTAATTGTCGATTAGGATATAAGGGCGTCAGTGCAGGAAAATGTGGACGTTCCTTTGCTTCTTCTGGATTTTTACCATTAACTGTATCAACGTGCATTAACCCATAATAACGTTCATTAGGCTTTGGTGGTCGTGCTTTACCTCCGACTAAATCCCCATTTCTTAAATTAAATCGCTTAATTTGTGAGGCAGAAATATAAATGTCCTCTTGTGATGGGCCGTAGTTAATTGGACGCAAAAAACCGAATCCATCCTGATTGGGAACAATGTCTAAGACACCTTCCATCAAAATGAATCCTTGTTGTTTTGCTTGAGCCCTTAGAATTGCCAAAGACAATTCTTTTTTATTCATTTGGCTATAATATTGTATTTTATATTCTTGGGCATAGCCATAAATTTCTTTAAGCGTCTTGTCTTTTAATTCACCCATCGTTAAGAAGTCGCTCATTTAATCACCTAATCTTCATCAATAATTTCTACATCAGCAGATAAATTTGTCATTTTTTGTACAACGCAATCATAACCACGTAAAATATTATCGGCTTTCTCAATGACAGTCGTACCATTAGTCATTAAAGCAACTTCAAGTAATGCAGCACCTGCACGAATTTCATCTGCATAAACAGTTTGGCCTGTTAATTCAGTTGATTGATTGATTCGAATAATGCCATCTTTTGATTCAATCTTAACACCCATTCGTTGCATTTCTGGAATGTGCTTAATCCGTTCAGGATAAAGTGTATCAATAATACGACTCTCACCTGTAGCCTTGAGCATAACGGCAGTAATTGGTTGTTGCAAGTCAGTTGCAAACCCAGGATATGGTGAAGTTGTCACTTCAATTGGGATAATTTTATCGCCACCAGGAACAAAAATACTATCTTCATTCACTTGGAAAGTAACGCCCATTTCACTAAGTTTAGCTAAAAATGAATCTAAATGTTCAGTAATAACATTCTTAATTAAAACGCCCTCACCCATTGCAGCAGCAAGTGAGATATAAGTACCAGCTTCAATACGATCTGGAATAATCGTATGCGTATTAACAGCTTTTAAGCTATCAACACCTTGAATTCTGATTTCACCAGTCCCCGCACCACGAATATGAGCACCCATATTATTCAAGAATGTTGCAATATCAATGGTTTCAGGTTCTTTTGCAGCATTTTCAATGATTGTGGTTCCTTTTGCACGGACAGCAGCCAATAAAATGTTAATTGTTGCACCCACTGAAACAAGGTCCATAAAAATACGGGCTCCCTTTAATCCTTCAGGGCCACTCGTAATAATCACTGCGTCTTCTTCTTCGATAACTTCAGCGCCAAGAGCTTTAAATCCCTTGATGTGTTGATCAATCGGACGTGGTCCAATATTATCACCACCAGGAAATCCAACAACTGCACGACCGAACCGACCTAATAAGGCACCCATAAAGTAATAAGAAGCTCTTAAACTTTTAATGGCACCACCAGGTAAAGGTTCATCCTTAATCATCGTAGGATCTACCATTAAGTTACCAGCGTTAAATTCAGACTTAACATTCATTTGATCTAAAATTTTCATTAAATTATGTACATCTAAAATATCGGGGACACTGTCAAAATGCACAGGTGTATCCGCAAGAATAGCTGCAGGAATCAATGCAACAGTACTATTCTTAGCACCACCGATTATTACTTCGCCAGACAGTTTTTTACCGCCTCTAATAATCATCTTTTTCATTTATTATTTCCTCACTTAAAAGTGCTTTCACAAATTGATTATAACTATATTAATAATAAAGAAAAAGTTCACGAAATACAATAGATATTCGCCACTTTATCCAAATATACAATCTTGCCTGATACTATTTTAATAATTGAGCCATATCAGCTGGGAGTTCTGATTCAAAAGCTAATTTTTTACCCGTAAATGGATCTTCAAAGCTTAATTTAGCAGCATGTAATGCCTGTCTATCAATACCTTTGTCCATCGGGCCATCATATAACGCATCCCCAACCAAAGCATGATGAATAAAATCAAAATGTACACGAATTTGATGTGTTCGGCCCGTAACTAACTTCACATCAACTAATGTGTAGTCTGGAAATCTCGTTACAACTTTATAAGTTGTTTCTGAGGCTTTTCCTTCAGCCATAACAGAACGACGAATTTCGCCTTCCTTTTTACCAATTGGTTCTTTAATATCTCCTTGATCACTTTTAACGTCACCTGCAACAATTGCTAAGTATGATTTTTCTAACTGACCATTACTTAATTGAGCAGCAATCAAACTATGTGCAAATCCATGCTTAGCTAATAAAACAAGTCCACTTGTAAAACGGTCTAAACGCGTAATAACATGTGGCACGAAACTACTTGAATGAGTTGCAATCAAATGGCCTTTAACACGGTTAACCAATGTTGTATCTTCATTAGATGGGCCTGGCACGGTTACCATACCAGCTGGCTTATCGACTACTAACCAGTTTTCATCTTCAAAGACGATATTTAATGGTTCATCACTTGCATGTATGGCATCGTTATCTGGTTCTTCTGGCAACGTCAAAATAACTTCATCACCATCAATCAGTTGATAATCCCAATATTCATTCTTTTTGTTAACTCGAACTTGTCCCTCGCCTTGTTTAATTCTGGCGATTAATCGTTTACTAACGCCAACCTCAATTAAAAATTTTTTTAAACTAATTGTGCCTTCACCATTGTTTGTTAGCGTAAATTGCATGTCATTATCCTTCATTTCTCGTCATAACGTTTATTCTCTATCTTATCACACTTGGTAGCCTATAAAAAAAGGCGATTATAATCGTTAAATTATAATCGTCTTTTTTTATTTTGTAATAAATAAATGTTTGCCCAATTCGATACTGTTTAATGCTTCAAAAGAAATCCCCCACGAATATCTCTTGTTAGTTCTCTATAATATAGAGTATACCGAATGATTCATGGGTTGTACTATCAAAAAAAAAACTAGAAACATTTTTACTGATAGTGTTTTCTATTCACGTTTAACAGTCGTTTCCCCATCTCTGGCATATCATTATCAAGTCCTAATGCAGTGATAATATACTTATCAAATGCATTGTTTTTATAATTTTTATTCATGAAATTAGTAACCACCATATCATATCGTTGACTAGAATCATAAATACTGACATTAACGCGTAAATTAATATTTAAATCTTGACTCATATTTCTGACAAATAATTCTTTAATTCGCTCGTTTGCATTTAAATCAACCCCAACTGTTAACATGGTTTCTTTTTCTAACAATCTAGCGCTAAAAATTTCGACCATTTTATTAATAAATGGCTGCCTGTATCGCTTATAGAAATCAGACCATTTTTTAGCTAATAATGGACTGTCGATTAATTCATCCATGGCAATCTCAACATGACGTCGAACTGAATGATTTGAATATTTTTTTCGATAACTATTCATCATGTAAGTTCCCACGGCATCCATCGTTCCATGAAAACAAAATGCTTCAGTACAAATTGGGTACAATGATTTACTAACATTTTCACCGATAATTTTAACATCTAATTTAGATTCAAATCCTTGTTCCAAATATTTAACAGCTTGTTGAAGTTTGGTGTTATTTGTGTGATTAATTGCAATAAAATCGCGGGACAAGTAAGCACTTGAAGGAACTGAAACAAAAGCAGTTGTCCAAGCGTAAAGTAGGGCGCTCTCAAAATGAACATCAATTTTATTTGAGAACTTAATATAAATATCTTGCATCTTTTCTTCAACTTGGTTAAATAGTGAATTATTTGCAATCATATCTGCTAAATCATCAGAAATCACCCAATTATCACGATCTTTTCGCATCATTCGATGAACACTGACCTTCATCCAAATTCTAGTCCTCATTAAATTACTATCATTCACATTGAAGTTAAAATATGTTTCAAATACTTTAATGTATTCAAGAATGACGCCCGCTTCTATCGTATCATTATAGTTAAAATCTGTCGCTAGAAATAGTGAATAGTAAAAAAATCTAATTTGTAATTCAGAACCAACTACCTCACCATGTGCAATTTTAATCTGAAATTCAGACAACAAATTATTAAGTTGCTTAATTCTTCTGAAGATAGATGATTCACTAACATTTAAACTAAGACTCAAATTTTCAATACTGCTATTTTCATCATAATAGAATGCCATTAAAATTTGGTAATTAATAGACTCTTTCACATACCGATAAACCGTTTCGTAAAAATTAATTTTGCCTTTACCTATAAATTGAATGTTATTCTTTTTTATGATCATATAGGGTTCATCACCTGAATTGAATTCGCCATCCAATTACTCTAGTGCAACTCGCAAAGCTGTATTTGAAACATTTAATCGATTACAGATTACTTTTCTTGATAACCCATGTTCATTTAATGATAGCAATTCAATAATTTCACATATTAAAAACTCTGGTCGATCCAGAATATCTTTTTTGTACATTTATTCCTCCGAGAATTCTCATAATTACCAGCATGTCAACTTTAGTAAGAATATTATATATTTTATTTTAACACAAAACATTAAAAAGAGAATTTTCTAACACTATCTTAACAATTATCGTTAACCAGTTAGTTTCTATTTGATTTCTAAATAAAAAAGATTAACTTAAATAAGTTAATCTTTTTACGTTTAAACTTGTTTAATAAACTTAACGAATGCTTGTTGGCCGTGGTCATCTTGTTTATAAACCCCAGCATCTTCAAGAACACGCATAAAGACTTTTCCAACTTCGTTTTGTACGAGCTCACTAACCGTCTCTTTAGAAATCATCGAATTATCACGCTTAATTTCATCAGCCCAAGTTTTATGATAAGCCGCCATGACATTTGGTTGATCTGTTAGATACTTCTCAACCTCTGTTATTTCAGTTTTCAAACGAGGTGGTAAAATAGCTAATCCCATAACTTCAATCAAGCCAATGTTTTCTTTTTTAATATGTTGAACATCAGCATGTGGATGATAAATACCATCTGGAAATTCATCAGATGTTTGATTATCTCGCAAGACTAAATCCAATTCATAACGACCGTCACGCATTCGAGAAATTGGCGTCACAGTATGATGTGGCGTACCGTCAGCATCTTTTGCCAAAATTTGTGCATCGGCATCACTATATTCTTGCCAAGACGTTAAAATTTTTGCTGCTAAATCAGCTAATCGTTCTGGATTTTCACCATTTAAACGAATGACTGACATTGGCCAGTTCACAATACCTGCTTGAATGTCATCAAATCCTGCAAATTGCATTGTTTGACTCATTTCTGCCTTTGCCATTGGAAAATCATGACGTCCACCTTGATAGTGTTCATGCGTTAAAATTGAGCCACCTACAATTGGTAAATCTGCATTACTTCCCGCAAAATAGCCCGGGAATTTTTTAACAATTTGAAGTAAATCTGAAAATGTCGTTTTGTTAATTACCATAGGTTCATGCTTTTCATCTAAGAAAATTGAATGTTCATTGAAGTAAGCATAAGGCGAATATTGAAAGCCCCATGTTGCATCCCCCAAATCAAATCGTACAATCCGATGATTGCGACGAGCTGGGAAATCTAGTCTTCCAGCATAGCCTTCATTTTCCATACATAATTGGCATTTAGGATAACCCGTTTGTTTCATTGTTTTAGCTAAAGCAATTTGCTTTGGATCTTTTTCAGGTTTAGATAAATTAATGGTGATTTCTAAATCACCATAATTTGTTGGTACCTGATAAGCAATGTTTTTCGCAATAGCCGCAACTTTGATGTAATCGTTAGCCTGACTTAATTCATAAAAATAAGCCAAAGCTTTCTCTGGGTCTTTTGCGTATAAATCCCAGAAATGTTTATTCACGTGACTTGGAATTGGTGTGACCAGATCCATTAATTTAGCACCAAGAATATCTTGCTCCGCGATTAGAGCACTGATTTTCTCGTTTTTGATTGCTAAATTAAGTAGCTCGTCTTTAACAGCAATTATTGTGTCAGAAACTGGTTCAGTTACTTCTATCTCTGATTCACCAACCAAATCTAAAACGACGTTTACTAAATAAATTTTATCATCTGTCGAATAAGTCGTTGGATCAAACTGAATAACTTTATCGACGAATTTTGAAATTAATTGTTTAGAATCCATGTTTTTCCCTCTATCTCTTTATGCTTAATCTAATTTTTTAGCGCCATCAGCAATTTCTGCTAAATAGAAACTTGGTGCATAACCGATTTTTTCTTCGTAGATACGACCCACTTCACTTTCAAATGCGTCAACTTTGTCTTTAGCAACAATGGCAATTGCACAACCACCAAAACCAGCACCAGTCATTCGAGCACCTAGTACTCCTGGTTGTTCCCATGCTGTTTCAACAAGTGTATCAAGTTCAATACCCGTTACTTCATAATCAAATTGTAATGAAACATGTGAAGCGTTAACTAATTTACCAAAACGTACTAAATCTTCATTTTTCAAAGCTTCTTGAGCCATAATCGTCCGTTGGTTTTCTGAAACTGCATGACGCGCACGTTTTAGAAGGTTTTCTTTTTGGATTAAGTATGTTTGTAAATCAAAGCTAGCATTGTCCAAATCACCTAATGATTTAATATCATTTTTCTCTTGTAATAATGCTAATGCTGCTTCACATTCACTACGTCGTTCATTATATTTAGAATCTGCTAATTCGCGACGTTTATTTGTATTCATAATAATAATAACGTTGTCTTTTAAATCAATTGGTACTAAATCGTAATCTAGTGTATTTGTATCCAGTAAGATAGCATGATTTGCTTTACTCATACCGACTGCAAATTGATCCATAATTCCTGAATTAACACCGATAAATTTATTTTCTACCATGACACCTGTTTTAACAAGATCAACACGATCAATGTCTAAATTAAATTGATCTTCTAAAATAACACCCATCAATAATTCAATTGATGCAGATGATGATAAACCAGCACCATTTGGAATGTTACCTTCAAGTAAAATATCTAATCCTTTATCAATAACATAACCTTGCTCTTTCAAGTAAACAATCATCCCTTTTGGATAATTAGCCCAGTTATGTTCTTTTTGATATGATAAATCACTTAAATCAAATGAGACAACGCCATTATCTTTAAAGTTATTTGACATGATATTAATTGTTGTATCATCACGTTTTGTTGCAACTGCATATGTGCCTAATGTAATTGCTGTTGGGAAAACATGTCCACCATTGTAATCAGTATGTTCCCCAATTAAGTTGATACGACCTGGTGAGAAGTAACTTGCATTTGCGTCCACACCGTAAACATCTTTAAATTCGCTCTTTAATTCATTAATTTTCATTATATTTTCCTCCAATTTATTAACCGCTTTCATTTTACTAAATATTTACTAAAATTACAATCTTTTTACGACATTCTTTTTATTATGGTAAACTGATACACATAACCAATCAATCAGGAGGTAGTCATGGCAACACTTAAAGACATTGCACAGTTGGCAAAAGTTTCTAATGCAACTGTTTCTCGCGTGTTAAATTACGATCAAACATTATCCGTTGGCGACGATACACGTAAACGAATCTTTGAAGCAGCTGAAAGTTTAAATTATTCAAAAAATAAAAAGAAATCCAGTACACCTCAAGGTAAGATTGCTATTATCGAATGGTATACAGAAAAAGAAGAATTAGATGACCTGTATTACCTTTCAATTCGAATTGGTATCGAACGTAAATTAATTGAACTCGGTTATGAAATTACACGTTTTTTCCAAAATGATCAATTTAGCGCCTTGACTGATACTCTTGGTGCTATTGTTATCGGTAAATACAGTGCAGCACAAATAGCCGGATTTAAAGAACTAAATTCTAATTTAGTTTTTGTTGATATGAACACACTAAATTTTGGTATTAGTTGCGTCATGACTGATTTCAAAACGCCAGTTACAACCGTTATTGACCATTTTAAAAAACAAAATTTAACTAAAATTGGCATGATTGCAGGACAAGAAAGTACATTTGATGATGTCAATTTAGGCCCAGATTCCCGCTTCACTCACTTTAAAAATCACTTAGAACGTACTAGCAACTACCATCCCGAATGGGTTTATACAGGCGATTTCACGCCAGAATCAGGTTATCAATTAACCTTGAAATTATTAAATGATCAATCAGATAATTTACCAGAAGCGTTGTTTATTGCAAATGACGCAATGGCTGTCGGTGCATTACGTGCATTAAATGAAATATCAATTAAAGTGCCTGAACAAATCAGTTTAATTAGTTTTAATGACACATCTATTGCTGAATATACTTTCCCAACGCTTAGTTCAGTTAAAGTTTATACAGAAAAAATGGGTCAATCTGCTGCAGAACTATTAGTCAATCAAATGTCGATGACTGAAATTATCCCTCAGATTATTACCATTGGAACAACCTTAACACTTAGGAATAGTTCCAAATAAAAACAACTGGTATTCAGAAATTAATCTGAACATCAGTTGCTTTTTATTTTTTATTACGACCAATTAACCAGAATACTAGACCAACAGCAAGTAAAATTAAACTACCCACTAACATGGTATTAAATGTGTCACTGATATAATTATTCACAATATCAGTAAAAACAGAAGCTTTACTAGACACAATACCAATTAGGCCACTGTACAAGGCAATTGCAGAACCAATTGAAACTAGAACACCACTCCAGATTGCACTGAATCCGACGTATTTAAGCGGTATAAAGAATGCCCGATTAATAGCCAGTAAGAGTAGCGCAAAAATAACAGAAGCTATTAAACTATACATAAAGGCTGTTTGGACTATTACTTTTACCGAACTAACTGTACTAGCAATTTTTGAAAGATATGGCGTTTGGATATTATTCGTCAAATATTCACTTAAATTACTTTTAAAAGTTGCGACAATCCCATCAATTTTAGCGCTAACCAACGGATTTGATGTGTCCGTTTTTTTCATAACGTTGCTAGCAACTTGATTGGTAATCTCAGTTGGATTGATGACAGTTTGTTTTCCAGCATATACGTTACTAAAACTATTTTTCGCAATGTTAGTAACTTGTTGATTCGTTAAAGCATCTTTAACAGCTGACGTTGGCACATCATTTAATGTCGCAATACTTGAAATACCATCATTCATCTGTCGTGTCACAAGTGTCACGTTCGAATCTGTTAAAATTTTTTCTTCAGTATAAGTTTGATTCAAAACGGTTATTTTTAAGACACTTGTCACAAATAGTACGATTAAACTAAGGCTCAAGAAGAAAGATATCCAGCCGTTTAGACCTTTATGGTTGTCTATCTGATAGGTCTCAGTATGTTGCTTTTGGAATTCTGCACGCATGATTCTATCCCCTTTTGTTAATTCTCAAATTATTTAAATTTTAACATTCAATTGTAGGTTAATTGTACGCGACATGATTGAAAAATGGTAGTTTGATTTATTAATCATGAAATTTTATCATTATGCCCCATTATGTTATTATCCCAGTAATTACTGTTTAACTTTTTCAAACTAGAAAGAGGTTATATCATGCCTAATAGCTTAGGATTAATTTTAAAAGAAACTCGCCAATCGCTACACTTAACTCAAAAAGAAGTTTCCAAAGATATTTGTGCGCAATCGATGCTTAGTGCTATTGAAAATAATAAATACATACCTAATGCACAGCTCTTAATCCAACTATGTCATAAATTATCGATTACTTTAGACCAAATAAGTCTTCTGGAAAATTTTGATATCAGTTCAGAAAATGAATTCAATGAACGTGTATCTAAGTTATGTAATCAACACCAATACAAAGAGTTACTCCAGTTTCTAAATAAAGAAACGGTTACCAATAATTTAAAAACGGATAAGCAACTTCAGGCATACTATTATTATATCGGTATTGCAACTCTACATACTGAAAATAAATTGATTGCTACCGAAAAATATATTAAGTTGTCCCTTGCTTCCAGTAATAAAATTCTGCCAGATACCCTTACCCGACTTGGTACCGTCTCTTTGGCCTTTATATATGCAAAGCAAAATTTACAAAATAAGGCTGAGAAATATATTGATCAGACTTTTATGGACTTTAATAAATTATTTTATGAAGAAAATCAAAATATTTTATTCTATTTGACAGCACTTATTTATTTTAAGCTCAATAATTTAACAATGTCTCTTAATTGGATAAACAAGTCTGTTAAATTCGCTACTGATCATAACTCACACTATATGTTAGCCAACTCTTTTTATTTAATGGCTCAAATTGCAAAAAGAGCAGAAGATAAAGATAATTTTTTAGCCGCTACTGAAAAGCAACAGCTACTAACTGGCCTTTTTAATGAACAAATTTATAAAAATATTTAGAATATCAGAATACTGATTTTTAATTTTTACTCAAATTGGATAGGATGAAGTCATCAAATAAAAGGAGGTTTCATCCTATGGAAAAACCACTATTTTCAAATGTTATTTCAATCAAATCAAGTAAAGAAAAAATCGCGTTGTTTTTAAAAAATCCGGAAACTTTACTGAAATGGATACCTGATATTATTCAGGTACAGCCAATTGACAACAATAAATTCAATATTCACAGAACAGATTCTGCTTTGAATAAAAATGAGGAAATTTCTGTTAGTTCAGAAAATGATACAATCTACTATGAAAGTACCGGAGGAAAACTCGAATACACTCTAATTTTTAATTTGACTAGTAAAAATGCAACAACATTATTAGAAGAAAATTTTTACTTGTCTGAAAATGATCATTCACATTTACCATTAAAATTACTCATGCCAATCGCTAAACATGCCTTTAATTCAAACTTACAAAGCTTTAAACGAATAATTGAAAACAACTAAAAAAGAGATTCCTGCAAGGAGTATGGCTAATTTTTGTTACTTCTTGGTAGCTTGTAAAATTAATCCGAACGCTGTTCGGACAAAAAAGGTCAGCTTCCTTTAAAATGGTGTTTACCACAAACACACTTTCTAGGAACTGATCTTTTGTCTAGTATAACCTAATCTGAACGAATTAAAATTGAAACTTTCTGTGAGTTAGAACTATCTAATTCTGAAATGACCATCATTTAAACCGTTCACCAGGTTTCAAATTATAGTTGCAGCGCCTTAATGATTTCAACTTTTTTAAACTATATAATATAGATTTTTGTTTCTAAAAATCGTTATAAAAAACAAATTTAACACCATCATAGCTGCCTTTCAAGAGAAAAATTTCAAATTCTTTTACACAAACGTTAATATATTGTTCTACATCCTCTTTTTTAAGTAAACCTGGAAAGTCTTCGATAGACATATCATCAAAATCAGCATCCAAGTCTTCAATAATTTCACTAATATCACGATCAATTATTTCGTTGACCCCAGTCGATAAGTATTTGTTATTTTTCAAAGTTACCAGTTTATATTGTTTTATCAGAATACCATTATAATAGTGAAAGTCTAAATAGAATCTTCGTAGCGCTTCATCCTTACTATAACTCATGTTTTCTAAAATATATTTTTTATAAACAGTTTTTAGCCAAATATCATCAGATATAAGATGAAGATAATATCCTAGTTGAAACGTATTCAAACATGTTCCATACTCCTCTAGAAACATGTTTGGAAACATATCATGTTCTCCATCTTCGCGTTTCACCATAAAGTGCGTAAGCTCTTTGGGTGTTCTCGAATTTTTGTTAACATCTGGAGTAATACTTCCAATTAAAAAATCATTTCCAAACCCATGCTTATTATTTATTACTTGTGCAATTGATAAATGCATTATTCTTGATCCCATTTGTCTAACATCCTTTTTTTACTGTGTGAGTATAATAATCTTGTAAGTATAATTTACTGTCATTTGCATAAAAACCCTCTTTAATCATGAGATGTGGCAACGCAACACAATTTTTCCCCATTGTAACACCTGGATATGTCATAGTGTAAGCTCCAATGCGACAGTGATCACCTATAATGGCTCCAAATTTTGAACTTGTTTTTAAATATGTTTTATCATCGAAAAAAATTTTTTTTGTTTTATGCCATCCAGTCGCGTCAATTTCATCATACAAGTTAAAGCTGGAAGTCGACGCATAAGCTGAAAAGTTTACATCACTTCCAATAAAAGACCGCGTTATTGTATTAAAGTGTGCAATATGCGTATCATCCAGAATCACACTATTAATAATCTCCGAGGAATGCCCAATTATAGTATTTTCCCCAATATAACAGCCACCTCGAATAAATGCACTTTTCCCAATCAATGCATTGTCTTTGATGACTGCTGGGCCTTTGATGTAAGCAAACCCCTGAATAATAACATTTTCACCGATATACACATTCCCCTCAATAATTGCACTCTTTGATATTTGGCTACTATTTGCAGTGTATGAATGATTTAATCTAGTTAGATCCACATAATTAAAATTATCCAAAAAATCAACAACAGTTTGCTTCAACATACCATTACGCAATCTCTCATCATTAACGTCTATAAAATTGTGTAAATCAACAACGTTCTTAGTTTTCATTATTTCCACCAGCTTTACTCAACTCTCCATTTAATAATTCCGTTTTAGTTCCAATCCAAGTTCTAATTGAGCTTAAACCATATTTATTGAACATATATTTTCTTTTCCTTAGCGTATATTTTTTAGCTTCTTCGGTGCTTACTGTATTTTTATTTTTTTCATGTGGATAGTGAACTGCAATCGCAGATCTATCAAGGATAAATCTAATATGATGCACAAATGCGTTAATAGCGAAATCTGCATCCTCTCCACCATAAGTTGTGTAAGCCTCATCGAATCCTCCGATTCTTTGATAGGCATCTTTTGATATTCCAATATTACATGACCAACCAATTACCCATGGTGCTGGCCACTTAGACAAATCATCTCCCATTGACTGGTATACTGATTCACGGCGATCATACGCATTTAAATTCAATAATACTTGAATCGTGCCATCGACATCCGCCGCATTAAAGTTATCAATAATTGCCTGTTTATATTTATCATGATCATCAAATCCCGCAACATAACCAATCACAAAACTATTTTCATTATTTACTAAAATTCTATGGTACTCACTCACAAATGTACTACAAACTGCAATACCAGCATCAATAAATACGAGATATTTACCCCCAGAGATATTTGCTCCAGCATTTCTCGCTTCAGAAACCTTAAATCCATTATCCGACTGATAATAGTACTTAATATTCAGTGATGTCTCAAATGCCTTAACAATTGAGATTGTTTCTTCAGACGATCCATCATCGACAACTATTACTTCAAAAGTCGTATTATTCAGTTTTTGTTTAAGTAGTGACTGCAAACTAATTTCAAGTAATTTATTCCGATTGTAGGTTGGAATGATTACGGATATATCAAAATTTTCCATTACTATGCGCTCCCTTTAAGACTAACTTAGTGCTATTATTTTCGTACAGCTTTAAAAACGGTGTGTAAACAACAAAAGACATAATGATAATTACGATTTGAAACACAACATATTTATAACTTCCTAGCAAAAAGCCTGAAATTAATGGTGGTGTTATCCACGGAAGAATGACACCGTTAAACGGCGGAATAACTCCATATAGAATACAAAGATATAAAGACATTCCGGTAATAACTGGAATAAAAATGAACGGTACTACCATGTATGGATTCAATACAATTGGTAGTCCAAAAACTATTGGTTCGTTAATATTAAATAAACAAGGTACAAAAGCACCTAATCCTAGCTTGCGATTACCTGACTCTTTTGAAAAAATAATCATTGATAGAATAAGCCCTATACTAATACCGCTTCCTGTCATAGTAATAAATTGATTTAAAAACTGTTGAGTTACTATATGCGCTCCATTCACTATTGTTAGATTATGGTGTGCTGCTATAATCGACTGGTTTTCAATAGTATTTGTCAATAAAATCGGTGTTATTACTCCACCAATAACGGAATTACCGTGAATGCCAAAAAACCAAAAAACTGAAATCAATGCCGAGATAGAAATCACACCAAAAAACGTGTCCGATAAGTTTTGTAAAGGAAGCTGCAAAAGAGTATAAATAGTCTCTACGAAGGTTCTTTTTATGATAAATTGAAATACAAATTGAACGACACCTATAACAATAAAACAACAAAACATCGGAATTAAAGACTCAAAAGCTATTCCAACATTACTCGGTAAATCTTTAAAAACTTTATTTCCAATCCTTAAGTTAACAATCTTTTCAAAGAAAATAGGGATGAGTATTCCGATTAACATCGCTGCAATAATCCCCTTGCTTCCAATCCAATCAATGGTTATATTCTTTACTATTTTTACATTTTCTGCTCCACAAAGAACTAAAAATGAAATTAGTGCGGTAATAGTTGTTTCTAGTTTTAATTTTTCGTTTTTAGTCATCGAAAAAGCAATTCCTAAACAACTTACTACACCTAAAATGTTGAACGAAAAAGTAATCAATCGATTCATTAAGACTTTCAAATCGGGATTAATATCAAATTGTACAAGAATAATGAAAATAGAACTTACAATTGTAATGGGGATGGTATATATCATCCCATCTTTGATTCCAGTCAAAATTCTGGAATTGAAGAAACGATTAGTTGCCGATGTAAGCGATTTCATTTATTCTACTTCTTTCTTCACATAATTACTTATATCACTGTATACATTTATTAAATATCTAGCAGCAGTCTTGACAGGCAACGGACTATCATTATAAGTAAATGACTTATTAATGCTTTGAAGCATTGTTATATCATTATAATCATCTCCGACAGAATACACATTATTAATATTTACTTTTTTTATGTTAACCAACCAATTAATTGCAGTACTCTTATCAATACCCACACGCGTAATGTCTAAGTATTTTCCATTGCGATTGAAATTCAATATTCTTTTCGTTGCTATTTTCTCACTTATAGCATTGATAATTTTAGTACTTGCTACGACAGTAATTGAACAAATATTATCCGAGCTAGGATTTAATTTATCGAAACTACGTAATTCATTGTCACTACTTGAAATCATAATTCGTTCGATTGAACTCAAGTATTTATTAATTATTTCTTTTATCGCATTGATCTGCTCCCCGTTCAGATAGAATGCTTTAATAATCTGACCTCTACTATCAATTACTATTGAGCCATTTGATGCTAGAGCGTAGTTAAACTCAGGTAGACCATATTTTTCTTTCGCATTGACTATCGATTTTGGAGATCTTCCGGTGGCCACAACAAAGAGATCATTTTCTTTGTTGTGTTTCGCAATAGTCTCTCTTGTATTCTTATCTACAAAGTCACCTCTCAAAATCGTTCCATCAAAATCACTAACTAGCATATTCATTTAATCACCCCTACATATTATTTCCGCGAACCAAATCTTTTTAACCCCCATATCATTTTTACTCCTACACAGTTCGCTACACCCACATTATTTACCTAATGTCTAGATATTTCAAGGGAATTTTTTTATATATGTTATTTTGAGATTTTGAATCAGTATTAAATAACCACTCGGTTCAATTTTAATACCGCTCAGATTTAAAGATTAACTGATTATTCTTTTAAAAAGGGCTCTTTGTCAACTGGTGTTGGTGGCGGAATACTAAGGTATTTGTCGAAAGACAGATGCCTTTTCTTATGCAAAATTAATTCAATTCGGGTAAAGAAATGCTGGTTATTTTTGAATCCATAACAATTACGTTTAAGGTAGATTGTGAAAAACTATAATCGTTTTCTATTTCTTCTTGTCTTATTATCATTGTTGCATCCTCCTTTCCATACTTTATTTATTACTTCAACACATATCGCGTATTGTCCCACAATATCACTGCTAGTTACGATCACAAACTACTCTACTTTATGCTATCCTATTTTAAAATCGGTTAAAAAAAAGTATATTGCAGGAATCTCTTTTTTAGTTGTTTTTATTTAAATGAACATCTAAGACAAATTTATTATGATTGCTCACAAATCTTGACGTCGAATATTCAAAGGCGCGGCCTTTTTGATCATAAGCGATTTGATCAATTACAAAAATTGGACTATCCAAGGAAACTTCTAAAACTTGACTAGTTTCTTTGTTTGCTGGTTCAGCATAAACCACTCGTCTTGCATCTGTTAACTGTAAGTTCGCGTGACTCCCTAAATAGTCATACACGGATCCTGATAATACCTTTTCATCGATAGGCGCAATTGAGACCGGCATCACTGAGTGCTCAAAACTATAGACCTTTTTATTAATCAATCTAACCCTTTTAATTTCATAAACTGGATCATTAGATAATATTTGTAGATTTTTTTGTTCTATTTCTGTTGGTAATCGGGCATTAAAATGTATTAATTTACTTGATATTTTTTGATCTCGATGTGAATATGTGACACCAACAGGTAAATCTAGAGGCAACATCTCCGTAGATTGACTATCCATTCTTGGTCGCACATACGTCCCTGACCCTTGCTTACTATAAACTAATCCTTCATCAATTAGTAAATTTAATGATTTTTTTAACGTTAATCTAGAAACTTGGTATTTTTCGGTTAATATTTCTTGAGTTGGCAGTAAAGCCCCGGCACGATAATGATTTGTTAAAATATCTCGTTTAATATCTGAGTATATTTCTCGATATCTGTACATTTGTCTACCTCATTTCTATACATTTGTATATACATATTATATTATATAATTTAATTTGTAAACACGTTTCATTTAAATATGTATTTACAAATTAAAAAGATGTTGTTATACTTTGTTTATAGAAAGCGCTTTCTATAAACAAAATTAAAAGGAGTCTTTATTATGCATTTTAACTTAGAAAAAATCCAGGGGCCACTCTTAAAAGTTTCAGCATGGGTTGAAAGAAATACCATTTTACAAGCTATTAAGAATGCCTTTGTTAGAACAATTCCGTTTACTGTTGTCGGATCATTCTCAAATCTAATCAAAATGGAACTTGATGCATTAATTAAAGCAAAAGATATTCATAATGTCATTTTAACAAGTATTAGTGACTTATTCGGCTACATTGGTACTGCTACTCTTGGTATTGTTGCACTAATCGTTGTTTTTTCATCAGCATACTCGTATGCAATGGAATTAAAAAAGGACGAAAAAAATAAAGGTTTAAATCCAATTATTGCCACATTATTGGCATTCGCAGCATACTTCGTCATGATTCCTAATAACGTTAACTTTTTGGATAGCAAAGCTAAAGTTGTTGAAGGTTTTTCAACTTCATTCTTTAGTTATGAAGGTATGTTTACAGCCTTAATTGTTGGAATGCTTGCCGTTTCGTTGTTCGCTCGATTCGCAAGAAGTAAGTTCACGATTAAAATGCCTGGTAACGTACCACAAAATGTTTTCGATTCATTTTTCTCATTAATTCCAATTTCCGAAGTACTTATTATTTTTGGTATCGTAAGAATTACAATACAGTCACTTGGCTATGTTTCATTAGTACAAATGATTGCTGATATTGTTATCTCACCAATGTTAAGCGTTGGTGTTGGGCTTCCAGCTATTATTATTGTTATTTTATTAGAACAAATCCTTTGGTTCCTTGGTTTACATGGTTTCAATATCGTCTGGGGCGTTATTTCAGCCTTCTGGTTACCACTATTCCTTAAAAACGTTGCAAAATTTGCTGAAACTCAAAGTTTTGCTGATATTTCAATTTCACCTAATACAATGACAAATGTTTACGCCATGATTGGTGGTTCTGGTGCAACATTTGGTTTAATTATTGCAATGCTGATTTTCACAAATAAAGGTGAAAAAGAGCGAGAAGTTGCAAAACTAGGTTTCATTCCAAGTTGTTTTGGTATTAATGAACCTGTTATTTTCGGTTTACCTATTGTTTTAAATCCACTAATGTTCATTCCATGGATTGTTGTACCTGTCACAAATGCAATTATTGCATATGTTGTAACTTCAATCGGTTGGGTTGTACCTCTTGTAGTTTTAAATTCTGGTAATGAACCTATTTTCATTAGCACTTGGGTATTAGGTGCATTCCATCTAAGCCCAGTCGTTTTAACTGCTGTTTTAGTTGTCTTAGATACTGCACTATATGCTCCATTTGTTATTATCAACCAACGCCATGAACGTGCAGAAGCAAGAAAATTGGATGCAGACATGGTTACAGAATAATCTGAATTTAATTCAAGAGAAGAAAGGGTGTTTCATTTGAAACAGATTCATGCAATCGCACATACTCATTGGGATTTTGAATGGTATTTTACACGTCAAGAGGCTCGAATTCAATTTGCCTTCCATATGGACGAAGCTTTTGAGGCATTATCTAAAAATGAACTAGATTATTATCTATTAGATGGACAGATGTCAATTATTGATGATTATCTAAATACAGCTCCAGAAAAAGAAGATCTTATCAAAAAATATGTTTCTATGGGTCGTTTACTCATTGGACCTTGGTATACTCAAATTGATGAAATGGTTACTTCTGGAGAATCTATTGTTCGCAATATCAGAATTGGATCAAAGCTAGCTGACAATTTAGGTGGCGTAATGAAAGTTGGGTATCTCCCAGATTCATTTGGACAAGGACAAGATATGCCAAAAATATATAATGGATTTGGTATTAATAGCACCGTTTTCTGGCGTGGGTTCCCTACAGAAAACGATTCCCGCTATTTTTACTGGACAAGTAATGACTCCTCCAAAGTTTTAGTTGCTAATATTAAAAATGGCTATTATGCAGGTGTAGATTTAGTTGAAAATGATAACTTTTTCGATTTAACGGAGAAAATCTCAACGAATACTACATCTGACAATCTTGTTTTACCAATTGGTGGCGACCAGCGAGCTATCGATCATAATTTAAAAGATAGACTTGCAACTGCTAATAGTGTTCTTTTACAATCTGATTCTGTTATTCAAGAAAGTACGTATCCAAAATTTTTTGATGCATTAGCTAAGGAGTCCAATTTACCATCATTTAATGGAGAATTCATTGATCCATCAGATTCTAAAATACATCGAGGAATCTATTCTTCTCGTTACGATTTAAAACAGCTTTACGATAAATTAGAACGGAGAATGACTTATGAAGTCGAGCCTTTAATGGCTATTGCTACACATCAGGGTATATCTGAAAAGCAAGGTTTAATTGATGATATTTGGAAGACTATTGCCCGTGGACAAGCTCATGATAGTTCCGGTGGCTGTAACAGTGATAAAACAAATCAAGATATCTTACATCGTGGAATTGTGGCAGATCAATTATCTCTTTCACTCAAAGATTATCTACTTCGTAAACTAAGTATTTCTATTTCAGATAAAAAACAATTAAATTTATTTGCTTGGAATCCACTTCCTTTACCAGTTAATGAAATTCGTGAATTCGAAGTTAGTACTTCTTTTGCTAATTTTAATCTTAAAACAATAGACGGCATTGATGTTCCTTTTGATATTATTTATCAAAAGGAAGAAAATGCAGCAGTTTTACGCCGTGATCAAACTGAAATGACTGATGATTTTTATTATATTACTAAAATTGCTTTTAAAACGATCATATCAGCTACAGATTGGACTGGCTACTGCATTCAGTCCGTCTCTGAAAACAACCCAGTAAATACATTAGAAGTATCTACTGATATTCAAAATGATTTCTACAAAATTTCTTTTGATGACGGGCAATTAAATCTTAAAACAAAGTTTGATAATCACTCATATTCTAATTTTATGACAATTGAAGATAGCGGTGATGAGGGTGATACGTATGACTACTCTCCTGCATTCAAAGATTGGTTATTAACTTTAGATTTTTCAAAATCTGATTCAATAACATTTAAATCAGGAAAATTATATCAAATTATGTCAATTACTGGTTCGTGGACCTTACCAATCAACTTAGAGGAGCGTGCACTAAAAACTAAAACTGGTCGATTAAATTATCAATTAACATTAACATTAACAAAAAATTCTAACGTTATTAAATTTAAGATGCACATTGATAATACTATTCTTGATCATCGTATGCGACTTATTTTAAATACACAATTAACGAATGTCGTTAGCTCGTTCGCAGATACCCCATTTGGTATCATTGAACGTCCTACTGAAGACAAACACCTTAAAGACTGGGAACAAATTGGTTATAAGGAAGAACCAACAAGTATGCGACCAATGATTCATTTCGCTAATTCACATAATAAAGAAGTAAGTTGGTCTTTTCTAACCTTAGGTACGAAAGATTTTCAATTAATTGATAAATCTTTTGATAAATTAGCGATTACATTGTTTAGAGGAGTAGGTTTCTTAGGACGTCCTGACTTAATGCGCCGTCCCTCAGATGCTTCAGGTCTACAAACAAAAATTGTATCAACTCCGGATAGTCAATTAAATAAAGAATTAATATTTGAAGGTGGGCTAGTTGTTGAAGCTGACTTCAAGCCTATTGAACTTCAAAATAAGCATCGCCAATTAAGTCAAAATGAACTTTTCTATCAAGATCAAATAATAAATCGCTTCTCAACACCTTTACAATATTTCATGATGAATCCAGCAAAGACTAACGTTAATCACAATTCAATTATGTCCGTTCAAAATTTAAAGGTCATTATGAGTAGTTTTTCAATATCAGATGATAAAACTGGATTTGAACTTCGTCTTTATAATCCAACTGATAACGTTATCAATCAACCTGGCAATCTCTCATTAAATACTACTTGTAACATTGCTGAACTCGATTTAAATGGTAAAGTTAGCCATTTCATTAATTCAAAAGTTACCACCGTTGATTTACTATCGTTTGGTCCAGGAGAAATTAGAACTTACGGTATCTTTCCAATTAAATAAGTAATTATGATAACTTACGATTTGAGGTATTTAAATGATAAATCAAGAAAAACTAATTAAACAAGTTACGGATTATTCAGAAACAATTTCACTTTCTTCAAAAAAATCTACTGCATTATTTCGTAATGTATTCATTGATACACTAACAAATACGGTTAAAGTACAAAATGATTCAGATATATTCATTGCTACAGGAGATATTCCTGCCATGTGGCTCAGAGATTCGACATTTCAGATACTACCTTATCTTTCACTAACAGATAAGATTCCAGAAATAACATATCTCATCCATGGCGTTATTAATCAACAACTTGCCTATATTAAACATGATCCTTATGCAAATGCATTTAACGAAACTAGTTCTGGTGCACACTACACAGTTGATAAATCAAATATTCCAATATCTGATCTCGTTTGGGAGAGAAAATTTGAAATTGATTCATTATGCGCCCCTATCCATTTGGCATCAGAACTTTATCAAAAATCTGGATATTCAAAACATTTAGACAGTAACTTTTGGCAAACTGTAAAGTTAATTGTGGATACCTTTATTACGGAACAACATCATGAAACTTCCGATTATATTTTTAATCGTTCTAATGGTCCCTCAACAGACACATTGAGTCATGGTGGTAAAGGTGCACCAATTGGGTATACAGGTATGGTTTGGAGTGGTTTCCGCCCAAGTGATGATGCCTGCTTATATGGTTATCATATTCCAGGTAATTGCTATATCATTTGTGTCCTAGATGAGTTGCTTACCTTATCTAAAACACAACCAGCTCCAGTCGAGCTACTTAAAAGAATAAGTCGTCTCCGATCTGAAGTTGAATCTGGAATTGAAAATTTTGGAATCGTATCAGCTCCAAATTCTAATGAAACTATTTTTGCCTATGAGGTTGATGGCTTAGGTAATATCAATTTAATGGACGATGCTAACGTACCTAGTCTATTATCTCTCCCATTTATTGGTTATATTTCACCTGATGACTCTATCTACCAAAAAACGCGTAAATTTATTCTGAGTGATCAAAATCCCTATTATTACTCGGGAAAATATTTAAAAGGGATTGGCAGTCCTCATACACCAAAGGAATATATTTGGCCGATTTCGTTAGCGATGGAGGGATTAACATCAAATAATCCGGAAATTATGCAAAATAATTTAGATATCATTAGTCAAACCGATGATGACACATTACAATGTCATGAAGGAATTAACGTTAATGACCCAAGTCAATTTACTAGAGACTGGTTTTCTTGGGCAAATATGACTTACTGTCAACTTGCTTTACGATATCTGAATATTTAATAATATAGTTAATTTAGAGTAGAGAAATCTACTCTTTTTTTAGGCTTATAACTAATTCAAATCAAAAAAATATTATCATTGAGTATGATAATATTTTTTAAGTATCTCTATTAATTCTTGTTCAACGCCAAGTACATCACTATCCGTCCCTAATCCAGTGATAATATATGTCTCCAGTGCTGAATTCAAATAATTTTTGCTCATAAAATTTGTAATAACTAAATCATAATTCTTAGTAGACTCGTAAACATCTATGTTGACTCGTAAATTAATATTTAATTCCCGACTGGCGTACATCATAAACATTTCCTTAACGCGCTCCTCAGTATTTAAATCCACACCTACCGTTAATAATTTTTCTTTTGCCAATAAACGCGCATTAAAAATTGACATAATCGTCTTGATAAATGAGTCACCATACCTTGAATAAAAGGCATACCATTCGGGATCGCCCTTCGATTCTTCAATCATTGCACTCATGGCATTTTTTACATTTTTAAGAACTAACTCATTATCTTTTCTAAGGCGATAATCTTCCATCATATCTGTACTAGCAGATTTTAAAACGCCGTGAAATAAAAAGGCTTCTGTACAAATTGGATATAAAGACTCACTTAAATCGCCTCCAGCAACCTGAATACCTAAGCTATTCTCAAAGCCATTTTCTAAAAATTCAACAGCTTGTTGCAATTTATTATTATTTTTACGATTAACGGCCACGAAATCATGGGCAACAAAGGTGCTCCATGGTACTGGCACAAAAGCCGTGGTCCAAGCGTAAAGTAGTGCACTTTCAAAATGAATATCAACTTTATGCTTAAACTCTTTAACAATTTCGCCAAATTCTTCTTCAACGCTATCGAACAAAGAATTATTTTTTATCATGTCTTCTAAAACAACTGAAATACTACGATTATCTTGATCGTTAACCATCATTCGTTGACTTGTTACTTTTAACCAAAGCTTTACTCTAACTAAACTACTATCATTCACATTAAAATCAAAATATTCCTCAAACCGTTGGATGACTGCCATAATAATGCCATTTTCACTTGATTGTTCGAATTTAAAATCAATTCCTAAAAACAATGAATAATAAAAAAAGCGAATTTGACTTTCGTTACCTAACATCACACCATGAGAAATTTTCACATGAAATTCTTCTAAAAGAGAATTTAATCGCTTAATCCTTCTAAAAATAGAAGCCTCACTGACATTTAATTTAGTATCTAGATTCTCAACTTTTGCATTACCTTTAGTATAAAAGGCCATTAAAATCTGATAATTTATCGATTTTTTTATATACCGATAAATCGTTTGATTAAAATTCATTTCGCCTTTACCTAATAATTGGACGTTATTTTTTGTAATAATCATGTAGGGTTCATCCCCGGAATTTAAATCTTTATCCAATTGTTGTAAAGCAACTTTTACAGCCGTTTCAGAAACATTTAATTGCTCACGTAATCGTTTTCTTGATAAACCAGTTTCGTTCAAAGCTAATATTTAAATAATTTCGCAAATTAGCCATTCTTGTTTATCGAGAATGTTTTTCTTGTACAAATGCTTACCTCCGAGTATTTCCAATCATTAACATAAATATTTTTTTGAGTTAAATTTTTATCCCCAATACCATACTTAAAAAATAACTTATTCCCCAGAATTATTATCCTCTTTATGTTAACATTTAACCTATTTCATGTCATTTTTTATTCTAATTTCTCTCCAAATACTAACGATATCTTATCTATCATTTAACTTGACATCTAAGTTAAATTAATTCAATTTCCTACTAAAATAACCCTTAACCAGGAAAGTTTCTTGGTTAAGATCTATTATTTGAAGATGACGATCTACCATGGACAATTCTAATTTATTACTATCCAATTTAAAGTTATCGAAAAATTTAAAACCTAAAATAATTGAAATTAATTTAACTAAAGAATACAAAGACAGAAAAATTGTGCATTCTATAAAAAAATAACATAATCCATTATTAATCATTATCATTTATAATTGAATAATTCTAAGAATTGATTTTGATAATTTCTCACGTTTCTCATCTGTTAACGTACTAAAATATTGTAATAATTCTAAAGTAGGTATATCCGAAAACTGTTGCCTACTAAAGAAGTCTGACAATTCCAATTCTAGCGCACTGGCAATATCAGATAATTTATTAATACTGATATTAGCAACGTCCCCTCGTTCAATTCTAGAAATCAAACTAATAGAAACGTTAGACTTTTCAGCAAGCTGCTCAATTGTTAGACTAAGTGCCTTACGTTTTTTTCGAATTAACTGACTTATCGTTTTAACCATTAACTTTCTCCAATCACGAATCTTATTTTACAATAAGTGAAATCAAAGAAAGCTTAAAGATTTTTAAAAACGTTAATTTTAGCAAAAAGCATATTATTATACTTGTTATCATTATAATAAGAATTATATAAACCATATTTAAGTGATCTAAATTTGATTTTTACTAGCATATGAAATGGTACCATATTACTCAAAAGTGCTGCCTAAATCTAGTAATTAAAATAATTGTTACAAAAAAAGTTATCAACTTAATGATAACTTTTCATTTTGTTTATAATTAATCGTTTAAGTTATAACGTAATTTCATTTGTTCGGAACCAGATATAACCATTTCACCTAACAATTGTGTTTGACGTTTTAATGATTCTGTAGCTAACTTATTATTCATTTCTTCTAAAAATGCTGTGATATTTGCTTGTGAACTAACTGCCTTATCAGCAACATTTTGAATTTCATGGTAAGCACTCATTGCTTCAAGTTCAAATGTATTTCGCATATCTACGTAGAAGTCATAATTCGTATCGCCCAACAATGCAGTTGTACAACTGAGCCAATACATATTATTTAAATCAAATTCACCTGTCGCATTTTTATATGATTCTGGTGTGTCATTAACGTTCGCATAGAATGGCACAATTGTATTAAACGTATTTGCACCATAAGCTAACCAGTGAATCCCAGCAATCTCATCAGGTACATCATTACGAACTTGTAATAAATGTACATTATGATTACGGTTAATCCCAATTGGACGGAATCGTGTTTTAATATCTTCTGGCGCACTACCATAAGGATCGTATTCCGTATTTTCAAAATGTGCACTCAAAACAAATTTAACATCTTCAATTGAAATTTTACGATTTGCATGACAAATGAAAGGTAAGTCTTGATCCATTGGATCTTGAATAATTTCAGGATTGAAATATTGTTGACCGTACCATGTACGGGGATTATTGTAGACCGTATCTTTAATTGATGCACTACCAAAGATATGACGTAAATTGTAACCCTCAAAATCAGGATTTAACTTATTATTATCAATTAAGACTTTTAAATCTTCAGAACAAAGTGTGTCTTCTGAATCAAAATCAAACATATCAATATTTCGACGGTTAGGTGCAACAACATAAGCGTCATCCGGAATACGAACAGCTGCCCAATGATGGCCACCGATTGTTTCAAGCCACCAAACACTATCATTATCGGAAAATGCGATACCATTTGGTTCATATGTGCCATGTGTTAAGAGTAAATCGCCTAAACGTTCAACCCCTTCTTTAGCACTATGAATATATGGTAAGACGAGCGTTACAAGATCTTCTTCACCAATTCCACCAGCAGCATAAGGATCAAGCCCTTGAATACGTGGATTACTTGTAATTGTTTCTGTAGCAGACATCGTTACATTATCACTATTGATACCCGCTGCAGGCCAAATTCCGTTTGTTAAAAGTGAGTTTGGAATTGAGGTATAACGCATTGGATTATCTGGTAATTCTACCTTTACACCACTAATAACAGATTGATAATTACGTGGTTGATCTTCAGGTTGTACAACAACAAAACGTTGTGGATCTAAAGCTTCATGCCCATCATCATTTCGAGAAATCATTGTTGAACCGTCGATTGAAGCATTTTTACCAACTAAAATTGATGTACAAGAACCTTGAACTCTTTTTGTCATTTTCCACACACTCCTTATTGATTTTATACTAATAGTATAGCGGTTTTAGCGGTAAATTAAAAGCAGTCTTAACCCCATTTTTGGCGTTAAGACTGGCTCTACAATTTCGTTGACTAAAACTAATTGAAAGCGGTGAAAGGTATGTCCCATACCTGTATTATACAAAATTTGCGCAAGACCTATAATTTGAATAATTTTGTCATAAAGATATTAAAATCATATGAAAAGGAAAATGATATTGACTGTGACGCTACGGTACATCATATACTGACGGTAGTATACATTTTAAATAACAAAAATTATTGATGAATTTAACTGTCCTAGTTGTTTATTCACCTATCTTTGCGTAAATATTTAGGACGTATGGCTACCAACCTTATAAATAACAGAATACTCTGGTGAAAACATGAATTTATCTGAATTAGTACTATACGCCAAGGAAAAATATAATATTATCGAACAATACAAATGGCCTAAATTCCCTAGTTTTTCGGTGTTGGTAGATCCCAGCACAAATAAATGGGTGGCTGTTTTGATGCGTCAAAAAAACGCTACTTCTGGTGATAATATCGAGCGTTGTGACATCAAATACGCACAGGAAATACCAACTGATATTTTACCGTCTTACCTTTCGTCACCTTTTCGAATGCGCGGTCCGAAGTGGTTAGGCGTCCATTTTGACGACAGCACAGACCCAGATGTTATATATCGTATTTTTGATAATGCACTTGAAAAGAACGAACAAAGCGGTAATACGATTGTTCTAAACGCCGAACCTGAACCTATACAACAGCAACAATACCACGCGGTTCCTCTGACGTTTAAGGGAATGACTTCTGATGTCAAAGAAAATAAAATTCCTGAAAAAATGATAAAAATGAGCCAACTCTATGCTTACGGTGATAACTCTTTCAAGCAAAAATGCCGGAATTTTTATGTCCAAGGACAATTTATGGCCGACTACGAAGATGTTTTCTCCTACAATGTCGACATACACCGCTACTTTACAACCTACCATGATCTTGGTTTGAAACAATTACGCGGCTATTTTAGTTGGCGAACAAACATCCGAAAAGGCATTTATAAAAAAATCACGACCTCACTTGCATACCTATATTTGTATGAGTTGGTTAATGGCATAGGCACATCATCCGTGATAGACAGCCTACAAAAAATAAAAGCATTTGAAATCAATTATCTGGACTCCGGTATTGGAGATAATCGTATACGCTTAAACAGCCATAAATGGTTGTTTGAACTAGCAGTAATAAATGGTATAGAACCAGACACGACGTATCAGTACGCTGATACCGAAAAATTACAAAGAGATAATGCAATCATGATTTTAGGTGATCCAGAAAAGCATGAAGACAAAGCAGTATTTGATGCGCTTTGTCTTTTTGGAAGACATAAAATTTTGGCATCAGCTGTCCTTAAAAAACATGAAAAACACGGCACACAGTTATTCGCTCAAGTGTGGCGAACAGCTATAAAAATGGATAATAACTTATTTTCTGCGTGCTTTGGCACAATACATTCTCATCTTTGGTACCCTCTAGGCAACGCCGTATATTACCAAGTAACGCCACAACAGCCACTTATATACAAGTTGAATGATATCCGAAAATATACCTACAAAGATAATGCGTGGTACGAACAGAGTTACCAAAAATTTAACTTTCATCAAGAAAAGTTAGATGGTCTTTTGCGTGAAACAGATCGTATGTTACGACTTTATTTAAAAACTGGTTATCCTTTAAAAGCACGAGATGCAGAAACCTGGGCAGCACCGTACGTTAAAACTGTCATTGCAGCTGACCGTGATTCTCGTTTGAAAGCAGATAAGCCTAAGGTTACCATTCAATTTTCAAATTTAGATAAAATTAGAAGCGATGCGTTTGAAACACGAGACAGTTTGTTAACTGACGAAGAAAAAGATACTTCTGAAAACGTATTACCAAAGCATAATAACATATTGCCATCCACTGAACAGACTGGCCTCGAAAAAATACCTGTTATTGATTCAGAGCCTACGCTGTCACTAAGCAAGACCCAGTTAGAATTATTAAGCTTATTAGTTCGAGGCGAATCTGTCACAGACATGATCCGTGATATGCATGGCATGCCTGAAGTGATTACCGACACGTTAAATGAAACGCTTTTTGATGACATCGGCGACTCAGCTCTACAATGTGACGGCGATACCATCTTTCTTATTGAAGACTATCGGGACGATTTAATTGAAATAATTAGGAGAAATATGAAATGACAAAACAAACTCAAAAAGTACCAAAGCGCATTGCACAAACAGTATTAAATTCCTTAAAGGGTGGTGTTGTCCCTAGAATTGGACTACCTTACGTTACGGTGGGTAGAAAAAATGAAATTCAGGCACTTTTACACGATGTCGATATCATATCAGAAGGCGGTGCATCTTTTCGCTTCGTTGTTGGTAGATATGGCTCAGGTAAAAGTTTTCTGATGCAAACGATTCGTAATTACGTGATGAACAGTGGCTTTATTGTTGTCGATGCAGATTTATCACCAGAACGACGTCTTCAAGGATCAAAAGGTCAAGGTCTTGCAACCTATCGCGAATTAATTAGTAATCTATCTACAAAAACAAAACCTGAAGGTGGTGCACTTAACTTAATTTTGGATCGTTGGATTAGCAGCGTTCAAACAAAAGCAGCCAGCGACAGTGGCCTAACCCCAGGTGATCCTCGGTTGACTGCGATGGTAGATCAAAATATTTACACAGTCACTTCCTCAGTCAGTGAACTTGTATACGGCTTTGAATTTGCTAAATTACTTTCTTCCTATTATCATGCCTATGTCAACGCCGACGATGAACTGAAAGCAAAAGTCATCCGCTGGTTCCGTGGGGAATATGCTTTAAAACGTGAAGCCAAAAAGGACTTAGATATTAATATTATTATTACAGATGATAATTGGTATGAATATTTAAAACTTTTCGCTGCTTTCTTTAGATTAGCTGGTTATTCTGGCATGCTAATTATGATTGACGAGCTGGTAAATATCTATAAGATTCCAAATAGTATCACGCGTCAATATAATTATGAAAAACTGTTAACGATGTACAATGACACACTGCAAGGTAAAGCTAAATATCTTGGTATCATCATGGGAACTACTCCACAAGCTATAGAAGATAAACGTCGCGGTGTTTATAGTTATGAGGCCCTGCGTTCTCGTCTAGCTGAAGGTAAGTTTTCAAAACCAGGCGCTAGAGATTTGTTGGCCCCGGTCATCAAGTTAGAACCATTAACAGCTGAAGAGATGCTAATTCTATGTGAAAAGTTGGCTATTATGCATGCAGATCTCTATAGTTATGAAAAAAAGATGACAGACGATAACCTCGCCACCTTTATCCGAATTGAATATGAACGCATCGGAGCAGATTTAAATATTACCCCACGCGAGATTATCCGTGATTTCATTGAGGTATTAGACATTTTATATCAAAATCCAAATCTATCCATTGACACAATATTTGATTCTGATGAGTTTTCTTATGCCAAATCAGAGGCTGTTTCTAACAAAGTGGCTGACAATTTTTCTGAATTTACAATTTGAGAGGTATTCACATGGATATATATAACCGATATGCGCCTTTTATTCAAGACTACATTTACCGGTCTGGCTGGCGAACCCTGCGCGCTGTTCAAAATGCGGCCGGAGATGCCATTTTTAACACAGATAAGAATGTTCTTTTAACGGCATCTACTGCTTCTGGGAAAACGGAAGCTGCTTTTTTCCCTATTCTAAGCCTACTTGATGAACAACCATCAAGCTCAGTTGGAGTACTGTATATTGCCCCCTTAAAGGCTTTGATCAATGACCAATTTGGTCGATTAAATGAGCTTTGTGAAGAAGCTGATATTCCAGTCACACGTTGGCATGGGGATGCCCCTCGAAGTCAAAAGCAAAAATTACTACGCAAACCAGCCGGTATTTTACAAATTACACCGGAGTCCTTAGAGGCTTTGATGATAAACAAGTCTATGGAAATCCCTGCCCTTTTTGGTGATTTACGCTTTATTGTCATTGATGAGATACATTCACTTTTACGTTCGGATCGTGGTGGACAAACCTTTTCGCTAATTGAACGCCTCTGTCGACTATCGGGCAGTAATCCAAGACGAATAGGATTATCAGCTACAATCGGAAATCCAAAAGCAGCGGGTAAATTTCTTGCCGCAGGTAGTGGCAGAGAAACTATCATCCCAAAGTTTGACGGTGGAAAAGAAGTATGGCGACTGTCAATCGAACACTTTTTTAATTCAGAACCACAAGCTAACGAGACGATAAATAGCGTGATAACAGCCCCACCTACCTCTGCTTTAGAACCTGCCACAGATAAAGCTCCAAAGGCAGCAAATCCAGGTATAGGCTATATTTTTGAACATACACGTGGCAAAAAATGCCTCATTTTTACTAACTCGCGAGAAGAGTGTGAATTAGTCTGTCAAAATTTACGGCAGTACTGTGAAGTCAACAACGAACCGGATCGTTTTCTTATTCATCACGGAAACCTTTCAACAGCCTATCGAGAAAGTGCTGAAGAAGCCATGAAAGATGCTGATTCTCTCATGAGCGTCTGTGCCACCGCAACACTAGAACTTGGTATCGACATTGGTAGACTAGAACGCGCCTTTCAGCTAGATGCACCATTTACGGTTTCCGGATTTTTACAGCGTATGGGCAGAACCGGCAGAAGAGGTGACCCTTCTGAAATGTGGTTTGTTATGCGCGAAGACCACCCAGAAGCTCGTGCTATGCTACCAGATTTGGTGCCCTGGTACCTTATTCAGGGTATCGCTCTCGTACAATTATATATCGAAGAACGTTTTGTAGAACCACCCAAAACAGACAAATTGCCTTTTTCCCTGCTTTATCACCAAACAATGAGTACATTGGCATCATCTGGCGAAATGACACTTGCTGAACTTGCTTCACGCGTCCTAACGCTTTCTGCTTTTCATCGAATTAATCAAGAGGACTTCGGAACTTTACTGCGTCATCTGATCACAATCGATCATATCAATCGTACCGAAAATGGCGGTGTAATTGTTGGTCTTGCTGGTGAACGTATTGTTAACAACTACAAATTTTATGGGGTCTTTCAAGAAAACATCGAATATACAGTCCGTGCAGGATCAGAAGAGTTAGGTACAATTGTCAAGCCACCACCAGTCAGTGACAAGATTGCCATAGCAGGACGTGTATGGGTTGTCGATGAAGTTGATCACAAACGTCGTGAGGTATACTGTACGCTCGTTAAAGGTAACAAACCAGCCTACTTTGGAGATGTCGCTGGGGATATTCACACCAGAATCCTAGAACGTATGCACGATGTCCTTGCAGAGCAAAAAGACTATTCCTACTTAATGCCACAAGCTAGAGGCCGTCTAGCAGAAGCCAGAGAAACGTTTAAAAAGGCAGAAATGGCTAATCGTCCACTGGTTCATCTTGGTGGCAAAATGTGGGCATTGTTTCCATGGCTTGGCAGTTACGCGTTCCTTGCGCTTGAGCGGTTTCTGAAAATCCGTTGTGGTAAACGTCTTGGGTTGAAAGGCATGAATTCATCACGACCATATTACCTACAATTTACCATGTCTGTCAGTGAAGCAGAATTTTATAAAATCGTAGCAGAAGAAGCAGCTACCGATTTTGATCCTTTGGCATTGGTATATGAAAAAGAAGTGCCTGTTTTTGAAAAATATGATGAATATGTACCAGAAGAATTAATTCGTAAAGGATTTGCAAACGGTATCTTAGATCTCAAAGGAATGCAAAATCGCGTGCTTAGTTGGCAAAAACATCTCTAAACAGAGATTCTAAAGTATCAATGTGATAATAAACTAATTAGTTATCTACTTCAACAACGCTACTAAATCATCCGGCACATGACGTGGTCCTCTGATAGAGGTCGCGCCATGTTTTTTTAATTTCTCTAAGGTAAATGCTTGCTCATCATACGTTGTTATCAAATGTAAATGCATCATATACTTCATCGAAATATGCTTATCATGATGCGGATAAGCATCCTTGGCTTTGACAACTAAACATTTATAAATGATCGCTTAAATTGGCGCCGTAACAGACACACAAACAACATCATTTTCTTTAATATATATGTATAAAAAAGAAGGCTCGCATTACGAGCCTTCTTTTTTTGAAAACTTGAAAGTTTCCGAGACTATTCAAATTAAGTTCATCACATTTTTCCTAGTACTAATCATGTCTAATCGCACTGTTCAAATTCTTATGATTAAAAAAATAGATACTAAAAGCTACTGGAACAATTAAAATCATAACTGGAAAAAGTAATTTTATTGGTAAAATATTTGTAATAATGCCACCTAGAATTGGTCCTAAAGACATTCCTATGTCACTCCCCAAATAGTAAGTTGCAGTAGCCAGCCCCTGTTCTTGCAAAGGCGCTAATAATAGAGCTGTAGACTGGCAAACAGAAACCATTGTTCCAAACCCAATGGCCATCAAAGCCGCAGCTAACGCCATCTCTAAATTGTTATGCATTATGGTTAAGAAAAAAAGATAGCCCACAGTCACAATCATACAGATATAAAACCAAACACCAAAGGGAATACTGTCAAAATAGTTTTTTAATAAAATTCGACTAAAAATCAAAACAATTGAATAAATTACAAAAAATAAGCTAACAGTAATATTTAGATTACTTGCTCGAACATACATTACAATGTCAGCCTGGACCGCAAAATATGGAATAGAAATTAAAGCAAAAATTGATGCAACTGGTAATGCACTTCGTTGAATCAGCTTAAAATGTGTCGCTTCCTTACGAACGAAAGATGGCATGGCTCGATTATCAATAAACTGAATTGTGATTACCACGGCAATCGCACTGACAGCGGCCAAAAGAAAAATCATTTTATACCCTACTTTTTGATATATCTCAAGTGACAAAACTGGGGCAACTGCCATAGAAAGAGCGTTTACCAACCCATAATACCCCATCGCCGCACCAACACGTTGGCGCGGCACCAAGAAAGCCAACCAGGTTGCCAAGCATACAGTGCATAAGACAAAACCAACCCCATTAATGACTCTAAAAAAGAATAACCAAGCAGTATTAAAAGAAAACATATATCCAAAATCACTAATGGCACATAGAATACCACCAATAAATGTTAACCCATATTTTGATATTTTATCGGTAAGATTTCCAGCAATAGGTCTTAAAAATAATGAAGTAATACTCATAATACCAACAATTAAACCTGCTAGAGTACTAGTAATACCTAAATGTGTAACATAGCCACTGATTAACGGATTTACCGACTGAATACTAAATTGATAGAAAAAAGTGGCTATCATTACATAAATAACGTCTTTAGAAATAAATGTTTTTCGGTCCAAGTCCTTGTATCTCCCTTTATTCGTTCTAAGTCCAAGAAAATCCTCAAATGTTTCACAATAATATATAGTTTTCTCCACCAATTATTCAGAAATGCAAAATCTATAATTAATCCGAACAAAATTTAAAAGGTCAAAAAATTATGTCTTGCTATCAAAAACAATCACCGCTAGTTTTAGCTTTCGGTCGTCTGCGGAAGCGAGAAGCCAACACATCTTTAAACTGTTGTCATACTTGTTATCTCCAAAAAACACCAATTTGAGTCAGCTAGCCAACAATGAATTGACCTCCACTTTTTGCTATAAACTATTAAGGACGGTCTATTCCTTTAAATATTTCAAGAATATCCAAACTATGTTCTGTAGCATTATAAGGCATGTTTCCAATTCCTTTAGCACTTATTTTATCTACTTTAACAGCGTCCCAAGTAAGATCGGAATGACCTTCCGCCATATCTAATAACGTGTCTTTAATATAATTGTCCCGATCAATTTGTTCTTGACTGGCATTAGGGCTAATCTGTCCAACAATGCCGTACATCTCTGTTCCATGGACAGCGACTTCCGCTCCTTTGACAGGTGCAACAACTAACACATGTGATGTTCCACCTGCATTAGCATGAGCCACTGCTCCACGAATTTGAGGTAATGTAAAGGATAAATGCGTTAATAATAATCCCCTTACCTCTACAGGCTTCAAAGTATCATCAGCAAAGGAATTGATTACTTGCTGGGCTCTAGATAAAGGAATACGCATACTGTGGGCAAATTGCTCTGTAAGCCTGTCAAGGGTCACTGGATCAAAATCTTTTGTCCGATTTAAGACCCAATAAAAAGTTTCTTCTGTGGTACTACTAAATAGAATATCTACATCTTTGTGTTTCCCAGATTCAAGAACATGCATCGGGTGATCAGCTATAACCCCATTTATTAGTTGACTATCGTCAGTAACAGCTATCACATCATTGTCAATGCCATGTGGAGTACCCGGATCAGGTGATTGAGTTGCATTCATTGCTTCAGCTAATTCATAAGCATCGACCTGTAATAAGTGCTCTGGATTATTAACACAGTCAAAATGTTTTAACACTTTTAGAGCACGCTCTTGCGCCACCCATTGAGGCACTAATCGAGAAGGCATACCAGAAAAAGCTGCTAAATGATGATAAAGATTGTCAGCACTAGGCGCTGATAATAGTTCTAATGATGAAAAAGCACCTGCACTATGTCCCGTAACTGTGACATTATTAGCATCACCGCCAAAATAAGCAATATTTTTTTGAATCCATTTAAGAGCCGTTATTATATCTTTAAGACCAAGGTTAGTTGCATCTTTTAATTTACCACCATACTGTGCTAGTGATAACCAACCAAACGGTCCAAGGCGATAATTAATAGAAACGCCTATCACACGACCAGTACTAGCTAGTCCTGATACGTCAGAAACTGCTTGTGTATTTGATCCTAACACCCAGCCACCACCAAAAATATAAACAACAACTGGTAATGGTTCCTCCCCCATGTCTTCAGGGGCCCAAATATTAAGGTTTAGACAATCTTCGCTAAGTCCGCTAACGGCTCCCAGCCAACTTGTATCGCCAGCCTGCAAAGGTGCTGGTCCATACTTAACATACTGCTTTGTTTCATCAAAAGGAACCAACTCTGGTTCAGCAAATCTTTCAGCTTTGGCATAGGGAACGCCTAACCAACTGTGTACTTTATGTGTCGTCATTTCTATCTACTCCAATTTAAATTATTTATGTTATCTGACTGATTATTCCGATTTGTATTAATAATTATTCTTGTAAAACTTTTTCGCAACATCAAGGTCAATGCGAAGCAAACTCTATTTTGTCGGCATTCTTTTGTAAATCACTAATTGTGTATATTTTGTGCCTTCAAAATAGTTAAGAGAACTGTTTCAGTATATCGTGAATAAAGGTTAACTTCACCTTTTTAAACAATACTTTTAGCTTTACCAAAATCCATATCCATTGGTCGAATAAATGACCAAGTTGAGTGGATTACTTTCCAGCCATCTTCTTCTTTTTGATAAACTTCAATACAATTGTATTGCATATCAATCAACGTCGTTTTTGCATATAGTTGATATGTTAAAACAGCCATATCATCGACTGCTTGCACTCGTGGATATTCAAAATCGTAACTGTCAGCAAATAGTTTTCCTTCAACATTAGCTAAAACTGATTCTTTTATGTCTTCATAACTATCAACACGTCTTTTAACAGCACCGTCAAAATACGAAAACTGTTTTTGTGACCAAATATTTAGGTAACCCGAAGTGTCCCCTTTGAACCACTTATCCAACGCACCCTTTTCTAGTGCAATAATCTCTTCATTTAATTTGTTATTTGTATTAATCATTTTTTCTCCTTATTTATAAATTGGTCAGATTTCATGCCATAGCGATGTGCCTCTTGAATATCTCCCAGTTTGAATACCTTTTCAAGGTCTCTACTGAACCCCCCATCATGATAAAAACCTGCTGATCTTTTTTTAATTGACTTTTTTTGAAGTGGCATAAGCTTCATCAACAGCCTCAATAATTAGTACTTGCGGTATATTATCAACATAGACTATCTCGTTACGTCACAGTCAACCAAAAAGCATTAATTGAATCCGCTTAAGTATATTGACTATCCTTAAGCGTAACAGGTTACAATTTTTAAGAATAATTCCCGCGTTAACATTATTCTTCATTTTGATACCATTTATTGGTGTTGGCAACATTTACACGACCGAATTATGTTTGAATTCTCTTTGAAAATAAAAAAAGAAAGACCAATTCGAAAATGAATTGGTCTTTCCAAAATTTACCCACCAACACTCGTTGACATAGGGGTCTTAAGACTTCTTCTACTCATTCTATAATCTTAGAATTTTACTTTTTAGCCTTTTTTGATTTTTTTCTACCTATCATAAAGATAACTGATGTTGCGAGTAATGCAGCACCTAATAACGTTACCAAAAGACTTGTTGCCTCATTTGTTTGAGGAAGATTTCCTGTATCACTCTTTGTATTATTTGCTTTGCTTACTGTATTTGAGTGAGTGTTTCCTTCAGGAACATCCGTCAACGTTTCTGTTGTTGTATTTCCTTTTGAATTATCTGTTGGTGGTGTTACCGGCGGTGTCACTACTGTTTTATCTTCATCTTTAACATAAACATACGTGACTGTTTGTGCCGTATCCGTGAAGATACCTTTAGCATTACTTGGCGCCTCTTTCAACATCCAACCTGAAAGTTGTTTCTCTTTAGATGTATATGCGTCACCAATCTTACCAGAGAATGTTACTGAAGCTGATAATTCATTACCATCTTTATCAACATATTTTACAGTGACATCTTTAGCAGCTGATCTCGTATAAACATACGTAACTGTTTGAGTCTTATCTGTAAATGTTCCTTCTGCATTTTTAGGAGTCGTTTTAACATTCCAACCTGCAATACGTTTAGCAGTTGTCTTGTATGAATCTCCTAATTTACCAGAAAGATTATCTGGTGTTGCTAGCTCGTTGCCTTTTTCATCTACATACTTAACTGTTACAGCTTCAGCATCTGTTTTTTCATACACATACGTAACTGTTTGGGCTTTATCCGTAAATGTTCCGTTGGCGTTACTTGGCGTTTCTTTTAACGTCCAACCTACTAATTCCTTAGCGGTTGTCTTGTAGTCAGCGTCAATTTTACCAGATAAAACATCTGATGTTGCTAACTCGTTACCTTTTCCATCTACATATTTGACCGTCACATCAGCTGCATCTGCTTTTTCATACACATACGTAACCGTTTGTGCAGCATCTGTGAATATTCCTTGTGCATTCTTTGGTACTTCTTTTAACGTCCAACCTGATAATACTTTGGCATCAGTTGTATAAGCATCCCCAACTTTTCCTGAAAGCGTATCAGCTTTAGTTAAATCATTCCCACTTCCATCAACATATCTAACTGTAACAGGGACAGCATCTGCTTTTTCATACACATACTTAACTGTCTGAGCTTTATCCGTAAATACTCCCGTTGCGTTTTCAGGTATTTCTTTTAATGTCCATCCTGAAATATTTTTAGCGGTTGTACTATATGGATTTGATACTTTTCCTGAAAGCACATCTGATTTAGCTAATTCATTTCCGTCTACATCAACGTATTTAACCGTGATATCAGCTGCATCCGCTTTTTCATACACATATGTGACTGTTTGTGCGGTCTCTGTAAATGTCCCACTTGCATTCGTTGGTGTTTCTTTCAACGTCCATCCTGAAATATTTTTAGCAGTTGTACTGTATGGATTTGATACTTTTCCTGAAAGTACATCTGATGTTGCTAATTCTTTTCCATCTGCATCGACATACTTAACTGTAACGTCAGCCGCATCCGCTCTTTCGTAGACATATGTGACTGTTTGTTTATCAGCAGTAAACTTACCACTTGCGTTACTTGGTGTTTCTTTCAATGTCCATCCTGAAATAACAGCAGCATCTGATGTATAAACATCACCAAAATCACCAGTAAGTTCTTTTGAATCAGCTACCGATTTACCATTTTCATCGACATATTTAACAGTCACTGGTGCAGAAGTTTTCTTATAAACATAGTTAACTGTTACTGCATCAGCCCCAAACTTACCAGAAACGTTACCTTCTACTTTTACAAAGTCGTAACCTGAAATCTCTTTTTGAGTTGTCGTATATGGATCATCGAAGTACCCACTTTGGACAACATCATCAGCAAGTTTATTACCATCTACATCTACATAATTTGCAGTAACATCAGCGCTAGCACGAATTAATTGTGTGCCTATTGCACCAGTTTCAACAACTTGCAACTTGTTAATTGCGATACCAAAACTGTTGTAAGCACCACGTGTTTCTTGAACAGCGCGTGACACTTTCGTTGTTTCAGCTGGTTTATTACTAATTAATGTTGAATCTGAAATTTCAGATTCTTTAGGCGCAACTAGATCAAATGATAATGTAACTCCCTTACCTTGGGCCCATTCAACTCCGTCATTAAGCGTAATTTTGTATGAATGAATGGTTGACCAATCAGCTACTTTATCAGCTGTTACCCAAGTTGCATCTTCAGCCCCAGTTGGGTCAACAATTTTAGCCGTTCCTGCTGGATAATTTGTATTCTTATCTAATATACCGGCACGTTTAGGATTTTTAGATGTACTATATAAAACAGTCATCTTATTTTCCCATGCACTTGGTAAAGTAATGGCCCCATCTAATTTCATTTCATAAGCCGAATTACGTGCTGCACCATCGGTAATATTTGAATCTCCGACAGATGGTAAAACATCTAAGAACTGCATTGATGTAATTTTATCATCTGTATTATTTGTTAATGTTGCTTGATAAGTGGCTTTTTTGCCGACTGTAACATTACCTAAATCGCCAAACTTATCATCTTTATCACCTTTAATACTTGCATCAACATCAATATTTGATTCTTGATTTAACACATATGAATTACCTGTTTTAATAATTGGTGTGTCTGTTTTACCATCTTTATCAATATCATCTGTATCAACAGATTTTACTGTATCCGTTAAAAGTGGTTCATCACCTGTCGGTTTCACAGCTGTATAATCAGTATCACCAATTGTTCCTGTCATGTTAAATGTCATATTAGGTGTCGCATCTTTTGAAATATTAATTTTAAATTGACCATTAAGGAATTTACCGGCTACTAATTTGTCGCCATTCATTGTTACTTTAACGAGTTGTCTTCCAGTACCTTTGTAATCCTTATCATATAATTCAGCGCTATAGTTCGTTGAAGCAACGCTTTCTTTGAACGTTACACCTGTTGGTAATAGCACATAACTCAGATAAGGTCCTGATAAAGGTGAAATTGATGCCTTATTATTTTCTATTGAAGTTAAGACAGTATTTTCACCTTCATTAACTGTACTTCCGACTGTATTTAGTAAACTAACTGAAGCTTTAACAACTTTTGTTTCACCGGTTGTTTTTGCTGCGACTTCAACGTGACGAGGCGCAATTCGATCTGTATAAACCTGACCATTTTCACCCTTAAATGCCTCTGCCCATGGGTTAGATGTGTAATCAACATATCGAGCTGCTTCAAAACCTGTTTCATCAGGTGCCTGAACGCCATAGAAAGTCATATCCATTTTATTAGTTATTTGACCAGTGAATCCTTTATCAATCGTTGCGTTAACTTTCATCCCGCTATTATACAATCCAGCTGGAGCCATTTTAACGGTTTTTTTACTTTCTGGATCATAGGTTGCAGATGCAGCTATGTCTCTATTTGCTGGAACTTTTGTTATCTTCTCATCATGGAACCACAGCCAAATATTAGCCACTTTTTTCCCATCCGGAATACCTAACTGAGCACGTGTGTAATTGGCGTTAGTCTTCATATCCATATTGAGTAATGTCCAGTTATCATCAACTTTTCCATCTGTTTCGTATTTTACCAACATAGCAAATGGTACTTTAGCTTTTGTTGGTGAAAAAGTTGGTAAATTATTGTTTGGCATGTAATAAAAATTACCCGTTGTAAAACTATCAAGATTTAAATGCGTATCCACATCATAATAAATATTATAATAAGAAAATCCAATATAAGGTGATGTCGCATTTTGTGAGGATAATGTTAATCCATAACTTAGATAAGCATCATCGTTAACTGTCACATCCGGGTCAATTAATGTAGCTGATGCCACGCCACCGTTTCCATCTTTTGGTCCTAAATGATTAGTTGGAAATGCTGATCCACCAGGAATTGGAATTGGAACTTCCTTAGGATCATTGGGCATAACCATAACCGTTGATTTAATTGGTGCTGTACTATTTACACTACCATCAAGGAAAGTTGCTGTTGAACTCACTGTATTCGTTATCTGTGAATAATAGGCAGCCTTGTCAGTTACTTTTGCTTGGATAGTCACATTTTTTTCAAAGAAATCAGTCACAGCTGCTTTTTGTTCAGCGTAACTTGGTGCTGTATATTCCCAGGTTAATGTTCTACCATCTGTACTGACACTCGGTTCTTGTGCGCCATCTTTTACACCATAGTAGTCTATTCCAGCGCCTAATTTATAGGTCACGTTAACTTTAGAACCTTCTTTAACATACAGTGCGCCTAATTCCTTTTTCGGCGCACTAACCCCTACACCATAGTTTACAATATCGCCACGATTAGGATTATTATATGTTTGTCCTTCAATACTAGTAACTTTATTTGTCATAGCATAATTATTATTTGCTGTTATATTAATTGAAGTTTTAGAATCATAGCTTTTATTTTCGCCATTCTGATCCGTTCCAGTAAATGTTGCTGCTGTGTCTAATTTTGTATTAGGCATAATTGCGCCATTTGCTGTTCCTATTTTTATAATTACTTTATTTGCTGTTCTTGCATTAAGCGTATCAAAATGATAATTCAATACACCTTTATCTTTATCATAAATTGGTGTGACGCCCGCAATTTTAAGTTCTGATAAATCTTGCGTAAATGTCATATTTTCATTTAAATTACTTGGTAACGTAACCTTTATATCGGCATTGGTAAATGAGGTGTTCTTACCTGAAATTTTAAAATATAAATTAAAATTAGCCAATTGGCCAGCTTCAATCGTATCTTTCTGTGCTTCAACTGTAAGATCCGTATTTGTATCTCCAGTACGAGTCATACCTGTCTCTGCTTTTGTCGCTTTTTTAGCAGTTGACGCCGTAGCTGCTTTTGAAGATGACGTTTCTGTCGTTGGATTAAGGTCCTGCGCAAACACAGAAGATAATGGTAATTGCGTGAACAACGTTATCATTGTTGTTGCGATAGTTAGCCCCTTTTTCATTTGTCATGCCCCCTTGTAAGTAATAACCTATTAAATAATATGCCGCCCCCGGCACAAATTAATTGTAACATCACAACAATCTTATGTAAACGTTTACGGCTTGCACTATTTAATCGTCTTTCCAAAAAAATAAAAGGGCATCGAAATCCTATTAAAAATGGATTTTAATGCCCTTTTATACTACCGTAATTCTAACTTACCACATTTATTAAATCAGACGTGGTCATTTAGAAATAAAACGTTCGGAACCAACTATGTTCACCCTCATATTTAAATACTGACAAATCAAAACCTGATAATGCGTAACTAGTAAACATGACTATAGCGCCAAACCAGATCAGAAATAAACTAATTTTCAACCAATTACGTCTTATATATTCAATCATTTTAAGCGACCTCCTTCAATTGTCTTCTGAATAAACGAATTAACCAGCGTGTCAGACTAATCGAATATTTAATTAAATATTTCGTTGAATACCAGGTCATTGCGATGAATAAAATACCAACACCTACAATTACAAAACTTACCCCAAATTGCATCAATCCAACGTTAAAACCTTGATTAAACATATCAAATGGCGATAGTCCTAAACTAATCACGCCACTGATAATAAATGAGGTAGCGATTACGCCTGCAATCATTGGTACTAACCATATTAAAAAATAAACTGTGGCAATTAGAATAGCAGCCGTCAGCAATAGCGGTCCCCATACAGGTGCTCCTAGGATAAGTAAAATGACAATCAAAACGATTATTGGTGTCGATAACTTTTTTTGTATTTTTGGTCGGTCATTTTGAATCAAACGTATCGCAATTTGACTTGGATTTTCTAAACTTAGAATAATATCTGTCACAGATTCGCCCGCTTCTAAACGGTCATCAATCATCTCGTCATAATAATCAAGTGTATTATCAATGTCTGCCGCTTGATAATGTTTAAGTTCTTCTTCTAGCTCTACAATAAATTTTCTCTTACTCATCGTTACACTCCCTTTATGTAATCGTAAACGTTTATTACCTGTTGCCAATCATCTAAAAATTCTTGAATATCTACTAATCCCGCCTCAGTTATGTGATAATATTTTCGCAATCGACCATTGTGTTCAACACTGTAACTCTCAATAGCGCCTTGTTTTTCTAGTCGTTTCAAAATGGGATAAAGAGTTGAATCTGAAAGTTCAATCACGCTTGAGGTGTCTTTAATAATTTGGTAACCATAAGAATCTGATGTCCTCAGCGTCGCTAACACGCAAAATTCTAATAACCCTTTTTTCATCTGTATATTCATCAACTCACTCCTTTCAAAATCAATACTATACGTTACATAGTATAATGTCAAACGATATATTATTTTATCCAAAAAAATCGACAATGTCAGTAAGACAACATTGTCGATTAAGTGGATTATTAATAATAGCTTTACTCTGTAGAACTGCCAAAAAGTTCATTGTAAGGCTATTTATTTTTTGCTTTAAAGTATTGTACAATTGGTCTCAATAAGAATATGCCTAACAGATAAATCCTAACATCATAAAAAATCGAACTGACTAAACTATCTTTAATAAAGAATGACAAGATTATTAAACATAAAGATAGGCTACCAAGAACAGAAAGGGTTTCATTCATATAATCTTTATATTTTTTCATTTTCATATCCTAACTAAAGCTATTATTTTTTTCAAATTGATAATAACACCTCGTTTTATCTTTGTCTATTTTAAACGATCTTATCAATTTAACCAGTAAGAAGACAGATAAGATTACATCAAATTAATTTTGTAGTATATTAAAATAAATATTAATTCATATCATTATGAAGGGTGGTCCTATCAATGAAAAAAATATTTAAAACTGATAACAATCAAGTGAAGTGGCTAATGAGAATCGGTATCGCACTCTGTATATTGGGCCCATGGATTGCCTTTTTAAATGGAATTGTCGGCTTATCTTTAGCTGGTTTAGGACTTTCTGCTGTTACAGATTCTATTCTCAACTTACCCTTCTTTCAGAAAAATTTTTTTTACTGCTTATTATCAATCCTTTTAATGCTATTGGTTGCTATCATCATTCTCATTTATATCCTTCTAATCATACTGCTACTAAATATACAATTTTAATCATAAACACTGTAAAAATGATTCTTCAATTAAAAAACTAGCTGATAAACCCAAATTAGGTTTATCAGCTAGTTTTCAGTTTTTAATGTCATAACTTTGATTCTGTTTCGTTCGTTTAATCATATAGTGTACATACATTGCAGAGTTCGCAATGGTCACTAATACCGTTATACTCACAATTTCTGGAAAATTGTTAAATATTAAGCTTAATATTACACCCACTATAGTTGTCGTTGTAAAGAATCCAATGACCACATTACCCAATCGTAAGTATTTTTTATTATACGGACTGGTTAAGAATAACCCTAAATAAAATAACGATATACCTAAATATAGACATAGTACTGAAAAGTTTTTAGGTATTTCGATTTCACTAATAAAACCTAACGAAATAGTGACTAAACTTAAGCCAAACAAGACAAAGTAATGAATATAAATTAATCGAATACCTGTTTCACCCGAACGATTTTCATCAATATAATGATCCATTTGAGTAATATAGGTCATAAAAAGTGCACCGATAATCATGAATATTAAAATTGAATAAAAATTAAATGTTTTAACGGTGAAATACGAGGCAATACCGAGAATACTTTCTCCAAATGTAATAATTGTTAATAGTGTTAGACGCTCTAATATATGTGGAAAATTAAGTGGGTGGAGTTTCAAAACTGAACCACCAAGAGCTGGTAATATCCAACTCACTGCAATACCCAGCAAGAATACCGCAATGCCTATGTTTAGTGGCAAAAAGGAGCCAATAAATACGAGTAATGTTCTTGTTGCAACAATCAACATCATTAGTTTAGCAATTTTTTTATCATCCTTTTTAGCAGCTGTCAGGTATACCGTGCCATATTGAACAACTAATACTGTGGATAATAGCCCTGTTGCAATTGCAAATGGTTGGAACCAATTATGGATATCCCCCTCAAAAGCATTGGACATATAAAGTAAAATTGCCATATCAATCATAAAAAGAATAATATCAGTCATCGAGTTTTTTCTATATCGATTAATAAAAACACTCTTAATCATCCATGTGTTAATAAAAACGACCATTACCACTGAAAAGATAATAAATGCACTAATCATACTTGATGTGCTTACTTGAAAATGATGAAGTAAATCCGTAGCTTGTGAAATTGCGTATGCAAAGACTAAATCATAAAATAATTCAGGTAATTCAACTTTCTTTTTTCTGACTTGTTCTACCATTTTAATTCCCTCGTTTTTTTAAAATTAATGAGTTAGATTACTCTACAAATCGTTTAAATACTACTAAAGACATTTTATTATAGCACCTTTTTCCAATTTATCTGAACTATATGAATAGCTAAATAAAAGAACCATCTGGATAAGCACTTTTAGAGAAGCAACTATCTAGATGGCCCTTTATTAATTTTGTAGATACAATTAATAAACGATTATATTTTAAAAGAATCTCTTAATTAATAAGAATCTTTGCCGTTCCTATAAATATCATTACCATCATAGATCTTATCGTTCACTTTAAAATGATTATCCACTTTAATGACAATGTCATTCCCAATCCAATAATTTTTTGGCGTCAATTTTAAAAATCCAAGTTTATTCTTTGCTCCCGATTTGAAACTTTCCATCTCACTTTTATTTATCTCACTCCGTACATACTTAGTCACGCCATCTTGAAATTTAATCACTAAAAATAAATTTGGTAACATGCCGACTTCGTTTATGCTAGGTATCCCATTGTTAGCCATTAGTATGCCTCCTCTTTACTAATCGTTTTTCTCGTATCCACTTTCGTTGTAAGACGCTTAAGTAATACATTCAACCTATATAAAAAAACAAAGTACTGATTACTCAGTACTTTGTCTACGTCTGAAGTATTCTCATCTCAAAAATACTTTCTATTTATTCTATCCATTTATTTGGTGCCATGCTTTTATTTGGGCTAAACGCTCTTTAAAACGTCGTTCCTTACCTTCGCTGGTTGGTTTATAATATCGATGTCCTGCTACGGAAGGTGGCATGGTACTCATAGTCGTTAACTTATCTTTGGCATAATGAGCTAATTCGTACCCTTTACCGTACCCTAGATCTTTCATTAATTTGGTAGGCGCATTACGTATTTGTAATGGTACGGGATCATTGGCCGTGGTTTTAACATCTTTAGCTGCAGCTAATCTTGCCTTATAAACGGCATTTGATTTAGGTGCCAGAGACAAGTAGGTTACTGCTTCCACTAAGTGAACATCACATTCAGGCATACCAATGAATTGGCATGCCTGAAAAACATTAATTGTCACATTGAGTGCATTCGTATCTGCTAACCCGATATCTTCACTTGCAAATCGAACAAGTCGCCGTGCTATATATATCGGGTCTTCTCCGCCTTCTAGCATTCGGGACAGCCAATAAATAGCAGCATCGACATCACTATTACGCATCGATTTGTGCAAAGCTGAAATTATATTATAGTGTTCTTCCCCATTTTTATCATAACGGACAAATCTTTTATTAATCAATTGGCTTAAATTATCCATCGTCACCGTAACGATATTATCAGCTTTTTCACCATTCAGAACTGCCATTTCCAAGGTATTTAATGCCATTCTGGCATCACCATCTGCAAAATTAGCAATCGCTTGAATTTCATCAGAACTAATGTGGATTGTTTGTTCTTCAAATCCGTCCGGGTTGCTGAGCGCGTTTTCGATTAATACAACAATATCTGCCTGTTTAAGCGCATGCAGTACAAATACTTTACACCGGGATAATAACGCTGAATTCACTTCAAAAGACGGATTTTCAGTTGTAGCACCGATTAAAGTAATACTACCTCTTTCAACATAAGGCAAAAATGCATCTTGTTGTGCTTTATTAAAGCGATGTATTTCATCGACGAAAACAATGGTTTTTTGACCAATTTCACAATCTAACTCCGCTTGTTTCATAATTTTTTTTATCTTACTAATACTACTATCAACTGCACTAAAGCTTAAAAAATTAGATTCAGTTTTACTTGCTATAATTTCGGCTAAAGTTGTTTTACCAACACCAGGTGGACCCCAAAAAATCATTGAAGGAACTTGATCACTTTCAATAATTTCTCGTAATATTTTGTTAGGGCCAAGTAGATTCTGTTGACCAACAAATTCTTCTAATTTTCGTGGTCGAACTCGACTGGCTAATGGTGAATTTTGAGGTTGATTAGAGAAAAGAGATTCCTGTTTCATTGATCAAACCACCTTTCTTTTAAGTCTGAATTTTTTCATGTTATACTTAATCATACACTGTACCGTTACGTTACAGACAATAAAGGAGCCTTATATGTTAAAAATAAGTGAGATGGCCAAATTAGCTAACACAACTCGCCGTACATTAATCTTTTATGACCAAGAAAATATTTTTAAACCTGCCCAAAAAAACGAATCTGGTTATCGTTATTATGATTATGACCAATTATACGATTTGCTATTTATACTTGGTTTACGTAGTTTAGATATTTCAGTAGCTGATATCAAGGAAATTAAAATCCATTCAAAAGGCGTACCAACACCTCAATTACTGAATGCTCAAGGTAAAATTGATAAAAAGATTGACGAATTAGTTAAAATTAAAAATGTTATCAACAAAAAAATTGAAGAACAATCTGTTACTAAGGACACTACCCTATATCAGCCCAAGATAGAAAACCGAATGAAAACAATTTTTTGGTGTTCTCGTCAATCCGTAGGTTGTACTGAGGAAGAAGTCGCTCAATTATTTTCAGAATTCTATAAACAATTAGACGCATTAGCTGTTATGGATACAACACAATCTGGATTTTTTACAACATTGGCTGTTGATAATCCAATCGGTTACGCTGAAGCGTCTTTTAGAGTTATCAAAGAAAAACTTACAGATGATCATGACGTTTTTATCCCAATCATGGAAAAACATGCAGGTAATTACGCATGTATTTTAGTGGAAAACAATGAAGCTGGTATCCATCAAGGATTAACTAAACTAAAATCATTCTGTCAAAAAAATAAGTTAAAAACCGCAGACTATTTATGGCAGCTTAATTCTGGCGACACCCTTATTAAAACTGGTTCCTCAAAATACGGCTGGCTTGAGTTTGCCATTTTGAATGAAAAGATTGAATAGACAAGAAAAAAAATTAGGCAACCTTCCTCCGGTTTAATACCGAAGACAAGTTACCTAAAGATGTGAAGTGAACCCAAATATTGGAAACTTAGAAACTACTTTTTTAGATTAGTTAAATAATTCAATCTGACACTCTAGTCGTTAGTAACAATAACCTGTCCGATTGGACGGTCTTTTTCCATCAAATAGCGATGAGCGTCTTGAATATCATCTAGTTTAAAAACTTTAGAAATCGGAAAGTGAAACTGTTTTTCATTAATAATATTAAACAACTCATTAACCATAGAACTATCAACATTAGATGAATCAAAAACTGTCGCGTACTTATTCGCCAAGTTGATGAACGGGTCAAAGTCTTTCCATAACCATTCCCCACTCAATTGACCAACTAACGTGTAAAACCCTCCTGTTTTAAGATGTGCTAAGGAATCCTCTACAGTTGTAGTACCTACCACGTCAATTATCACATCAAATTTGTTACTTGTTTCAATATGATTATCTTGATCTAATATGACTTCATTAGCTCCTAAAGTATATAGCAACTCTTTACGGTTGTTTTGCCTTGTTGTACTAGATACAGAAAGTCCAAATCCCTTTCCTAACAATAACGCAGCCATTCCAACTCCAGTAGTTCCACCACGAATTAATAAAGATTGACCTTCCTTAAATCGTGTTGCTTTTAAAGCCCCAAAAGCAGTATAGAAAGTTTCAGGATAACTGGCTAACTCTATCCAAGTTCCATTGAATGTTACAGGATAAATGATATTATCAGGAACTAAAGCATATTCTTGATAACTACCATCAAATTCACGCCCAAGGCCACCCATAAAAATTACGACCTTTTGTCCTTTTTCTAAGTTACTTTCCTGTGAAGGCTCATAGACCTCACCAACAGCTTCAACACCTATTACTCTCGGAAATTTAACTGAAGGTGATCCACCTTCTCTAGTTAGCACCTCATAACGGTGTACTGGAAAAGCATGAATCTTTATAACTGTTTTATTTTGAGTTGGATTTGGAATTGAGCGTTCGACAATTTCCAGTACTTCTGGGCCACCTGATTTTTTTACAACAACTGATTTCATAATAATTAACCCCCATTAAGTATTTTTTATACATTTACAATATACATAAATATATACTATCTTGTTACGTCACAGTCAAGTTAGAGTGCTCAGCAAATAGAATTATATCGATTAAATGCATTTTATTTAAATTGTTTAAAATAAAAACACCGCATAATACTTAGATTTTCGCCTAAATATTATGTAGTATTTTATTGTCTAAATAAAAGGTCTTCCACCTGCGAGCATTAATCCTAAAACACCCACACATAGGCAACAGATGCCTACCGCGTAGATGATACTTTTATTTAATTGCTTTTTATTTTTTCGTGCAAAGGTCATTTCAGTTAGTCCAATAAATATTAAGGCAACAACTAATTTAATGGCCGTTAAAATTGGATTTCCTTGCCATGCGTACCCTAGCAACATAATACCACTAGCAATTGAAATCAAATATCCCAGTCTCGTAATCATTTGATAAATTTTTGTATTAGTATTTGTAAAAATTGTGAGCGCCACTAGAACCGCTATCACAACCCAAGTAATCAAATGTATCCATAACCAAATCATAGTTAATCTCCTTTTATATCAATCTTACTGTTAGCTTATCATTATCCATCATTAAATCAAGGATTCAAAATTATTTAAACGATTGTGATTACTTTCATGCAAAAAAAATAATCCTTATACTAAAGGATTATCATTTTTAAGCTTATTCCCATTCAATTATAACGGTCGATTACAATCGTTGTTACAACGGCATTTATGCCAGTTTATTATTCATTGGCGGAGCTGCGGCGGAGCAACAGTCTGATTACCATTAAACTTCACCTTAGATTCCTTTGGTGCTGCATAGGTTATATGACCTGACATCATCTGTGCTAGTTCCTTATCTGCACCAACATACATGTGCGCATAGTGCCTTAACGTAATTTCCGGGGATGAGTGCCCCAGCCGTTTAGACAGAACAAGCACTGATACATTGAACTCATTAATCAAGTAACTAGCATGACTATGCCGAAGTCCTTTCCCTTGTATCGGGTGAACATTGGCCAACTTGGCGTACCGATGGATTATCCGCATGAGCGTTGATTTCAGCATCGGGCTTCCGTCATAGCTAAAGACAAAATCATCCTGCTTACCAAAACCATTCTGAGTTTGACGTTTTTTCCAAACACGGAGCACCTTCAAAGTATCCCGATCTATGGAGATAGTTCTCAAACCGCTATCAGTTTTAGTGTAGTCATGCCGTTCCCAATTTTGTTTGGTCTTGATTACCAGCATGTGAGTAACGCGTAATTGTGCATGCGTGAAGTCCACGTCCGCCCATTGTAGCGCCATCCCCTCATTAACACGAACACCCGTCATAAAGTAAACATACAGCATGACAAAGTTCAGGTGTTCGTAGTAGTCGCTAGTACAAATCTGGTTTAGTACAGCTTGAAACTCACTCTTAGTCCAATACGGCACCGTAGCACGTCCCTTAGGTATCGCCTTAACACGCTTTGACACATTACTAGGTAAGTAATTCATCTCAACCGCAAAATCCAGCGATTTACGAAACATACCAAAGACCAAACTTGCATAGCTCTGTGAGTAACCAGCATCTGTAAGCAGCCAGTTCCTAAAGCCCTGAACCTGCCTAACATCTAGCTTTCGTAATTCTATATCTCCAAATTTTTGTACGAAGACGTTTAATGAAGTCTTACGCGTTTCAAACGTTTCTTTTTGTACGCTAGCTTGGTATGCAGGAATATACGATTTTCGCATGTACACGCCATAGGTTAACGCATAGACGGTATGGCCGCTCTCGCGATCAAATTCTGCTTTCAGTCGTACAACTTCCCTGTGCGCAGCAGTCGCTGACTTGAACAACTGGCCATCCGCGTCTTTTTGACTCTTTTTCCGGATTCTTTTTCCGGTACTTTCATCCACCCCCAACTGTATATCATAGTAGTAGCGGCCATTTTGGCCACTGTATACACCAGCGAACTTAGTCTTTGGCATCGTCTGCATCCTTTCGAATGGATGCTCCAATAATTGCCTCAACCGCTGCAACCGGTACCCGACCTAGGCGCCGATTGGTATAAAACTCATATCCTTGTTGTACCATGCTCCGCTTTGCTTGTCTAATTAATTCAGCAGCAGTATTCTCACGATAACCAAGCGATATCAGGTCTTTCTTCGTAACCGTGTTGTTTTCCATTCAAGGGCCTCCTCCATTCCCAAAATCGACCGTATTTTTTAGTTTCCAGACGGTCTTTATATCGTTGTCCTGCGCTAACTTGCCATCGCTCGTAATATCAATCTGGTAAATTGCTACATCTGTTTCCAGCGCACTATCTGGGCTGTCCAAGTGCCCAACAACAAAATTCGGTCTAAAAATTGCGAAATAACTTTCATCTAGATCCCAGTAATCCACAGTCGGCTGCTTTAGTCCATGGCTCACAAAGTACCGTGGTTGATGATATGCGTGCGGTATTTGTAGAAGTTCTTTAGTTATATATTTGGTAATATAGTTAGCTGCCTTACGCTTGTCGGCAATATGGCTTACCGTACTAAAACCCTTTTCCCAGCTATCTGCATTGTATATCTGCAATCCCTTTTTCTTAATTAGCCGCTGACTCTTGGGGTAACGTGCAGGCGTTAAAGGTGGGGCAAGTCCGCCAGTAACGCCATGAAAATGAATTCTACCCGATGAAGGATGAAGTTCAGGAATAAATAGGTAGTCAAACCTACCGAACTTTTCGCGCTGATACTTCAACCAAGCACGCAGCCGCCTTCGTGCATACTCATAGTTCTTTGCATTCACCTTCGAGTCATCAAACGTAAGCGTCCAAAACAAATTGAACGAATTTGCCTCTAGATAGTATTTCACCTTTCTCTTAATCCTAAATGCCTGCTGCACGAGTTGGGTTTCATCACTATATGACACATTTATAGGCATATTCGACTCTGGATTTTTCAATAATTTTGGAGATTTGTGAACCCTTGGCACGCCATATTTCACAATTTCGATATGATCTTCAAATGTAATAACTTTGGCGTTGTACTCATACTCACCGCTATTCTTGCTCATTTTTTCAGCTTATCTTGCCTGTATGTCAAGTAACAGGCAAGTCCTCGCTGGCAGTCGCAGCTTGTGGCGTTCCGCCACCGCCACGCCTACCAGCAAGCATTGTAAGTGTTGCTTTAAACGGCAGTTTATCTTCATCATATTTTGGCGGTAAAAATGCTTTTGGCCCATCCCAATTCAAACCATCCAGCCAAATGACACCACCAAATTCTTTTGCATCAATTAACGGTAAATCATGGTGACTCTCTCCAAACACCTCCTGAGCTTGCTGAGGCGACGTTCTACCTAAGCTGATCCGCATCCCTAGCGAACTCCTGGCCTCTGTTGGGAGCGCAGACGCAGGCATCATTTGCCCCGCTACAATAACCGAGATAGAACTCTGCCGTCCCTTTGTAATCAAGGACAACAGTTTGGCGTTGAATTGGGGATATAGTTTGTCGGCTGTTTTCCTCTGCTGATCCTCAGCCTTCATGTTTGCAACCAGCGACAGTAGCTCATCGACAACAAGGAGAATCGTACCCTGATGAAATTTTTCGCAATGCGTAATATCCCGCTCATCATCGGGATCTGCATTTAGCTCCTTGTATCGCTGATCCATGATTTTGCACAATTCGTCAACGAGCTGAATTGCCTCTTCCGTATTCATGGCAACCTTACCAATACGCTTCATCGACTGACCCAAGAACGCTGCCTTACCATCGATCGTATACACGACATTATCGGGATTATTTACCAAGAAGGATATAATCAGGCCCTTTAGCAAACTAGTTTTCCCCGTTCCTGTTGGACCGACTATCAACCCCATCGGCTGTTTAGATGTTAGCGACATTCTGCCAGTCAATTGAATATTGATCTTTTCGCTTGTCTGCAACGCGTCCAAACGGTTGATTGTAATTCGCTCATCCTTATTGTGAGTTAGGTTAATTTCGATAATGCCGTTTCCAGACTTCTTATCACGAATTTCCCAGTAAGCTGTCGTCTCCTTGGTGAGGAATGCAACCAGGCGGCGTCCAATATCCGCTTCGAAATCCGAGCTGACACGGCCACCCGTTAGTAGCGTGATCTTAACTTCATCATTCGAGACCACATATCCCCATCTTACGTATGCGACATGGCCAGTCACGCCTTGCTTAATCAAATTAACGTTTTCCGAAAATTGCCAAAGCAAACGTTCCATCTTCCAACGTTCAACTGGCGAATATCTACTGTGGAGATATCTCCAAGCCCCAGCAAGAGACACAACTACTCCAAGTAGTCCAAGCATCAGGATAATTGGCCATAGATCTAATTCCGATTTTTGGCCAATTATTTTAGCCCACGTCCACTTAGCGCAGCTCCAGAGAATGATTAGCACTGTAACACATGCCCAGACCTTAAACAATAATCTTGACCGTACCTGCTTGCGTTGATCAACCTCATCAATGGATTCATAGATGCTCAGCTTCGCAGTATGCGTAGAGACTGGCAAAAATCTGCTAATTGTTTCCCTTGCGTTTTTTATCATTCAAGAACTCCTCTTCAAAGTCTCCTACTTGCTGGCCGGTAAAAATTCTGTACGCAGCTGCAATCAAAGACTCAATTCTTTTAACATCGAATGCGTCACGGTTCGTGAGACAATATTGAGCTTCATTCAAGTACGCCCAAACAGATAGCTTCTTTTTTTCACTCATACCTACGCCTACTTCCCATCGCTAATATTCATAACAAGCTTCACGTCACGCCAGCCACTAGTACGCCCCGCGCTCCACTTAAGCATTACCTTGGCGTCTTTCAATTCAATCTCTGTGCCCAAAAGTTCTGCCTCAGAAATTTCCAGCAGATCCTTCTCATCCCCAACAAGTTCCAGTGCATACGTCTTTAAGTCCTCTACCCCGTCGCCAGATTTCTCCAATGTTTTGGCAAGTTCAGCATCTACTATGTGGCATACTACCTTTGCGACCGATCCGTTGATTGGATCACCGTTATCTGCGTAGCGCGGACTTTTTGATACCGATACCACGCGAGCTGCTTTTGGCTTCTCAACGTTGCTAATTTCAACTTCTGAAAGTTTGACCTTGGCTAGTTTCATGCATTTCTCCTTTTCTGGATAAACATCCAACACAGTTTTAATAGACTAACTTTTATCAAAGGCCTTTGATTGACTACATCTTATCTTCAATTACGCCCAATATATATATCAGGCTTCGCCAATGTCTTGACACCCGAAAAACCGGGTATTGACGTATCGGAAAAGATGTGTATCAAAAAAGGCGAAGTTTTTAAAACTTCGCCCTAAGTGACTATTTTGATATTTGTTGGAGAAACCGATTCATTATCAGCGGTGTTACCCGATAATCAACAAATCTTTTTAATGGTTCACCAAGTTGCTTAAGTTCGAGAACCTCACCTAACCCTTCTCTCGAGACACCGCCAGAATCAATCTTATCTATTAGTGGGATTCCTGCGGCAATGCTTTCGTTATCAGCACTACTTTCGAAGTCAATTACTGTCGCTATTTTCGTTTCTTGATTCCGAACTCTTGTGAATTTGTCCCACTCATTCAGCAAGTCGCTTTTTATTCCTTCATATATTTGTTGAATCGTATTGTTCGGAATCCTAAGAGGCTGTGTCTGCTTTATATCATTAATAAGGCTACCTAGTCGGTTATTTTGGAATTGCGCTTCATTACACACTGACTCAAATACATTAGGCAGATAGTTTCTAATTTCATAATTAGACCCCCAAATGCACTCATACACATCCTTAAAATTCAAGGTATCTACAAATCGTAGATAGTACTTGGAAGAAGGCACTAGATAAGGATTCTGACGCGTATCCAATCGGGGAATAGGTGCGGTTATGGAGTCAACCATCGAATAACTTACTTCGTGTTGGTAACTTGGAGCCTCATTATACTCTTTTGCATTCTTGAACCCAGCAGTTTGATATTTGGATACGCCCTGCTCCTTCATACGCCGCTTGAGTCTTTCTGAAAACACCCTGTAGATAAACCAGACCGTATCTCCATATTCGCCGAATGCTTTTTCCCTCGCGGCTACAGTGCTCATATCTATTCGTACCATATTAGCTCCTTGGCATTATACTCCGGATTTTTTTCGATTGTCGTCTTTGCACAGCATTTGCAAATTGGAGAGTACTGTATGCCCACCTTGAGACCAAGGAGTAATATGATCGCCCTCCATCTCGTCGTACTCAAAATGCTTGCCGCATACCGGACAGATTCCATTCTGTTTTGCGTATGCTGCTCGCTTGTCCTTAGGCTTAAATGCCCGAATTGATAATACGCGCTCTGGCCCGCCAAGCACGTACTCAAATATCCCCTTCTGCTTGGTAACATCCTCGTCCTCTATCAGCTCGCTAACTCTAGCTTCGAGCGTAGCCGGATTATACGTATTCTCATGATAAGTATCGTATAGAAACCCCCATTCAATCCCCTTCATCAGCTTACGATAGTTAGGAAAAATAGAGGTTGTCCAATTAATTACGTTTTGAAAGTATAGCCACAGTTCGATTGCCGTTTCATCGTGCTGGTGCTGCGCCATGTACTCCTCAAGCTCAATATCCTGTTTCGACGAGATCCACTTGAGTGTGGTTTCCAAAAAGTCTTGTCGAATAGCAGAACCATTTAAATAGTCGCCGCCAATCTGATATGCGGGACACTGTGATTTCGAAAAGTACTTCTTGGCATCTGTCAACCATGGCCCCGTATAGATTGCATTTCTAAGTTCTTGTGCAGTAAGCTGTTCCCCAACAGTATTGATCACTTTGAACCAATCCAATTTTTCTCGATCTGTACCAGTACAAATATAAACCGTCAGAGGATAGTCCAATATTTGCTGCTGTTCTTCCTGTGTGAGCGTGTGAAAGTACTGGAAATTGATGGAGTAATCACCCTGTACAAATTGACATATTGAGATTGTTCGCTGCTGTCCATCTAAAATTTCATAGTGTCCATCTTCTGCAACAACCCAATACATAACATTCAGTGGGAACCCCTTGCGGACGGTATTAATAACTTCATCACGTTGCTTAGGTTTGTAGACGAATTCACGCTGAAAGGCCGGACGAATATTTAATTTTCCGTCATATCCATATACACCATCTTCATCGGAATCTACATATCCGTTTACGATTTGGCTTACTGGAATATCCTTTTTCTCAATTTGCATGCGTTTGGCCTCCCTTGTTGCGAATTAACACTCTCTTGTACATTGATTTAACGGTGCCATCTTTTTTAGTCAACAAAAGCCCTGAACTTTTTACATCAACAATTTCAAACTGATCTGGATTGTACCGCGTCATGTAAGTAATTGGCACACCAATGACACCAAAGTAGTCACAAGGAATATCCGCAACACGGGATACCTCAATGGCATCATAGTTATCATATTTTGGATATATCTCTGGAGAATAGTTCTTGAAGATTGTCAGCTTTTCGTGACGTTGTGTCGTATCTAAGTTGGTATACCAGCAAATGTTTCCCATTCTCCGCCATTTTTGTCCATTTTCATCAATCTTGAAATCCGTTTTCTTCGCCTCATAGCTTTCAGGTACCTTAAACCAAAAGTGTCCAGAATTGTACCCTAGCCAAATTTCGTTGGCCATAATTAAAGGCAGTACCTCTTTATAGGTAATTGCGTTGAGATTACCAATCACTAGGAATGTTTTGTGAAAAGCTCTTAACTGTGCGATGTAATCAGTAAATAGACTGAAAGGGGGATTGGTTACGACAATATCGGCTTCTTTAAGTAACTGAATTGCTTCCGGACTTCGAAAATCGCCATCTCCAGTTAGTGGTGTTTCAACGTAATCCGGTAAAAATGCAAGTTGTCCAATCTTGTCATCTTGTCTAATTATTTCCAATTTATAACTGGGTTTGTCGGATTCATAGTGCGTAGATATTAGTTTTTTTAGGCCTAACATGTAAAAGTTAATCTGAAAGTATTTCCAGAAATTACTGATGGCTGGATCATCACAATTACAAAACACAACCTTATCCTTGAAATACTCACGATAATGGCGTAGCTCGTTTTCAATCATTGAAATATTAGTATAAAACTCATCTGTTTTTCCAGCACGTGATACATGAAGGTTACTGTTTGTTTGCTTTTTCACGTTCATTACTCCAATTTATTATTTTATCTCTGTACATGTCTGTCATTGACTCTGAGATAGTAGGTAGCCAGACTAACAGACGTATTGAGTAGTAGTTCCGCCTCTGCTGCCTGAATTTTTACTCGTTCATTGCTAGCATGTGCATCGCCATCTTTATTGCGCATTTCTGCGATTAAATCGGTGATTCCATTTAAGTGACTAATCATTTTCGTAATACGTGGATTCCACTCCCGAGAAGGTCTCATTCCCAATGTTTTAACCACCAAATTACGATATTGACCAATATCGCCATTACGCTTACACTTTACGTCGTTATCGGACAATATTTGAAGAAACACCTCTTCGATAAGTGTTCTAGCCTTTGTAACTACGCTGTCAAAATCATTATCCTGCAAGTCATCTTGTCCCTGCGCCAACAACTCTGAAATGTATCCTGAATTGATCCTCTTGATCGGCACGAGGACTTTTACATTCTCATCTGCTGCGATAATTTCCCACGAATTACCACTAGATACGAGTTTTAAGTTGCTGTAGAGAAGAATGGCGTTTATCTCTCTGATTACGCGCTGCTTAATTGCGTCTGCTACAATCAGGATGTCCTTAGATTCATCACCAGTAAGGCCTTCCAGAATAAAGTTATCAATTTCCTTCAGTTGCGAAAACTGACTTCCAGAAAGATACTCATTAATCACCGGTCGCAACTGTGCTGGTGAAAATAGAAACGATAATAAAGAAGCCGTTCGATCATTTGCATGAGTTGCACTGATTATCGAACTCATTCGGCGTAATCTGTTTGAACCTTCTGGATTTGGAGAACCAAATCTGGATCCCAGAGCGTCAAGATCTGCATTTGTTCGGTAAGTTATCCACGGTCGGTCAATCAAGAAAGTTGTAATATCTGTGTTTTCCAGTAATTCAAAATTTTCTGACTCCAATGCCTTTCCCCCCACAGTATTAATAACTTATTTAATTATATATCCTAAGCCCATAAATACCAAGCACTCTACTGTGTATTCTCGCAAGTTCATTTTTCCGCCAGACTAAAAAAGGCCACCAGAACCAAGTAAGTTCTAGCAGTCTTAAATGAGTTTTCGATTGATTGTCCACCATAATTAGGCGGAGTTTCGGCGGAGCACCATATTTTTTTGGCGGAGTTGGCGGAGTTTGAGCTGCCTTGAGCAAATCCAAAATGCCTCTGTATCACTCTTTCTAGCTCAAATTGGCCTACATCGCTATTCCCATTCGATTGTTGAAGGCGGCTTGCTCGTAATATCATACACGATGCGGTTAACATGTGCGACTTCGTTTACAATACGGACTGAGATTTTTTGTAAGACATCCCAAGGGATTCTAGCAAAATCAGCAGTCATACCATCAATTGAAGTAACACCACGGATACCAACTGTGTAGTCATAAGTACGTCCATCGCCCATCACACCAACACTTCTAATGCCCGGTAAGACAGTAAAGTATTGCCAGATTTCACGATCAAGACCAGCATTTTTAATTTCTTCACGTAAAATTAAATCACTATCTCTAACGATTGTTAATTTTTCTTCAGTAATTTCACCAAGAACACGAATTCCAAGACCAGGGCCTGGGAATGGTTGACGCCATACTAATTCTTCACTCATACCCATTTTTTCGCCAAGTTCACGAACTTCATCTTTGAATAATGTTCGCAATGGTTCGATTAAGCTAAATTGCATATCATCAGGAAGGCCACCAACATTATGATGAGATTTAATTGTTTGGGCAGTATCTGTCCCAGATTCAATCACATCAGTGTAAAGTGTTCCTTGAGCCAAGAAGTCAATTCCTTTTAACTTAGTAGCTTCATCATCAAAGACACGGATGAATTCATTACCAATTGTTTTACGTTTCGTTTCAGGATCAGAAATTCCTTCTAATTTACCTAAGAAACGTTCTTGAGCATCAACTTTAATGATATTCAAGCCAAATTTACCGCCAAGCATTTCCATAACTTGATCAGCTTCATTTTTACGAAGTAAACCATGATCAACGAAAATACTTGTTAGTTGGTTACCAATTGCTTTGTGCAATAAAACACCAACAACTGAAGAATCAACCCCACCTGATAAACCAAGAAGGACTTTTTTATCACCAACAGTTTCGCGGATTTTAGCAATTTGTAAATCAATAAAATCAGCCATTGACCAGTTACTTTCAGCTTCACAAACATCAAATGCGAAACGACGTAAAATGTCATCCCCAAATTCAGTGTTGCGAACTTCAGTATGGAATTGAAGGCCATAGAATTTCTTATCAAGATTTTGCATTGCAGAAATAGGACAGTTAACAGAAGTTGCAACTGATGTAAAACCATCAGGAACTTCTGTTACTAAGTCACCATGACTCATCCAAACTGTTTGTTCAGCTGGTAATCCTTTGAATAAAGTTCCTTCTGGATTAGTAACCTCAATTTCAGCCTTACCATATTCTTTGTTATCTGCACTTTCAACTTTACCACCTGGCATTGTATATGCCATTAGTTGCATACCGTAACAGATACCTAAGATAGGAATACCTAATTCAAAGATTTCAGGATCTACTCTGAGTGCATCTTCATCATAAACACTATTTGGGCCACCAGAAAAAATGATACCTTTAGGGGCAATCTCTTTTATTTCGGCTGCACTAATCTTGTGTGATAACAATTCAGAATAAATTCCGAATTCACGTACACGACGAGTAATTAATTGATTATATTGACTACCAAAATCAAGAACGATAATTTTGTCGAAATCTTGCATGCTAACGTTGGCCAAAAATAGTCACCTCTTCATATTTTTTAGTTTCTTATTACGTCTATTCTACTGATTGAAACCCACTTGGTCAATCGTTTGATTTAATTTTCATGAAAATCTGTGAAAATATCTCTATTTTCTAATATTTGCGTAAATAAACGGTATTAATTCGATGCTCATCTGTCTTCTCTAAAATAAGATCAGCACGATTTCTGGTTGGTAAAATGAACTCTTGTAAGTTCTTTAAATTCACGGTTTTCCAGACATTACGTGCCAACTTAAATGCTTCATCGTGGTTACCAATCGCATAATCATAATAGTAATTTCCAGGTTTCTGAAAAGAGGTGTTCAAAAGAACACCAAAACGTTCCAAATACCATTTTTCAATTAAGTCAGCATCAGCATCAACATAAATTGAATAATCAAAGAAATCACTAACATACAATTGTTGGTTACTTGGTAATTGTAAAACATTAATCCCTTCAACAATCAAAATATCTGGTTGATTAATTGTTTGTACCATTCCAGGTACAATATCATAACTATCATGTGAATATACTGGTGCTTCAGTTTTCAGACCACTTTTCACGTCGTTTAAAAATAGAATTAGTTTTTCCATGTCATAACTTTCTGGAAAACCTTTACGGTCCAAGATATTCTGGTGAATTAGTGTTTCATTAGGATATAAAAAGCCATCCGTTGTAATTGCTTGAACCTTTTTTGTTGGGTATAACGCTGTGAGTAATAATTGCAACAAACGTGCCGTTGTACTTTTACCCACTGCAACACTACCCGTAATTCCAATCACAAAAGGCCATTTTTGATCTTTAATTCCTAGAAAATCTGCTTTTTTTGATTGCAAATCTTGCTTACCCAACAATGTCATATTTAATAAATGAACCAATGGCATGTAAATTTCCTGCACATCTTGAACTGATATCTTATCATTAACAGATTGAATTTCATTCAATTTTTGTTGTGACAAATCAATCTGTTTCGTTTTATAAAAGCCACGCCATTCATCCCTTGGAATTTTATAATAATTCATTTGTTTATCCATTTTAACAATCCTCTAATAAAAATGACCTATCAGTTTCCGCAATAGGTCATTTCTTCCATAGCTTATTTTAAACTATATAAACTTTTTGAAACATGGTCAAATAATGGTGATAATTCTTTTTCAGCATAAACAGTTAGTCGATGCATTGCTCTTGAACAAATCGTATAAACTAATTGACGCTCGTCTTCTTCATGATAGTTAATCTTTGAAGCGCCCCACATAACAACCGCATCAAATTCCAAACCTTTAGCTAGGAAAGCTGGCACAATAATCGTTCCATCGGCCAAACGTTGATTTTCCGTTTTAATCAATGTAACTGGCACGCCCTCGGCTTGTAATTGTTCATACAATTCTGTACATTCAGCTAATGATTTAGCGATGATTGCCGTTGTTAGATGATCATCCACATTTTGTTGTACTTGTTTTTCTAAATCGTGAACTAATTTATCAGAATTATTATCCACAGTCATTGTGGGTAAGTCACCTTGTCGGTTAAATGACGTCACTGATTCACCATTTATCAACACTTCTTTTGTGAAATCTGTGATTTGTTGTGTTGAACGATATGATTTCGTCAATTGCACGACTTTGGTTTTATCAGCTGGGAATAAATGTCCCAATTCTGATAGTAAACTCTTACTATTTTCTTTTGTGAAAATAGCCTGGTTTAAATCACCAAGCAGTGTAAACTTAGCTCTTGGGAACCCTTCCTTCAAGAAAGCTAATTGAAATGCCGTGTAGTCTTGAATTTCATCAATAAAGACGTAACGGACATCTGTTTCACCATGCTTACCCGTCATACGATCAAATAAGTATAAGTATGGCGTAACGTCATGCATCGATATTTGACGATTTTTTAAACGTGACACAACTTCAGCCACATCTGCTTGCCATTCTTCTACAGTAACATTATAGTCACTCAAATTAAGATACTTAGGCACATTGTGTAAAAAGTTCACATATTGTGAACTGATATTTAAGAATCGATTGCGCACAATTGCTCTGTGCACACTTGTAAATTGGCGCATAACTAAAGTACGCGTTAAGAAACGCATTTCTTTATCACCGCTTGCAAATTCGCGGTCTTGGTCTCCATACAAATCATTCAATTGTTCTTTAGACATATCTTGAATTGCTTTTTCAACCCATTCTAACTTAGCCTCAGCTTCAATTCGACGATTCAATAATTTAACTAATGATTCACGTGTTGCTTCTAATCTTGTCCGTAAATGATAATTTTCATTATATTTATAGTAGATACCTTTTATTTTATCTTTTGAAATAAAGACTTCATTATTGAATTTAATATCTCTGAACTTCATGTCTGCTTGTTCCAAATGTTCTGAATAAGCAGTTGAGGCATTAAAGAATGCCAAACTATTTTTCAGAACTTGAATACGTTTTTTAGCAGGCGCATTGTCTTCTTCAAAGCGTTCTTGTAACGTTTCAACTTGCATATTTGGTAAACGTCTTGATGCATATTGGAAATAAGTCATTTGAACCATATTTTGTTCACCAAGTTCTGGCAACACTTGATCAATATAATCATTAAATAATTGATTAGGTGAGAATAAAACAACTTGACTAGCTGTTAAATTACCGCGGTAACGGTACAGCAAGTAAGCCACACGTTGTAATACAGCTGAGGTTTTACCCGAACCAGCTGCACCTTGAACAAATAATAATTCAGCTTTTACATCTCGAATAATTTGATTTTGTTCCTTCTGAATCGTCGTTACGATACTCTTCATCTTTGTATCAGCAGAATCATTCAAGACGTCTAATAACATCTGATCACCAACAGCTTCATCAGTATCAAATATCGTTTCAATTTGGCCATCTTCAATTACGAATTGACGTTTCAATGAAACATCTACTGTTTGATCACCATCAGGAGTTTGGTAAGTGACATCACCTAGTCCGCCATCGTAATAAACACTCGATATGGGTGCACGCCAATCATAAACCATAAAGTGTTCAGGTCGATCAGCAAAAGAGCCCAAGCCAATATAGATTGTTTCTTTTTTATTAGTTCCTTCTTGAATGTTTAAACGTGCAAAATAAGGTTTCTTTTCTAATTTCTTTAAAATGTCTAAACGAGAAGTTGCGTTTTTCCAACTCGTTTCACGTTCAGCTAATAACTGTTGTTGCTGACGAACAGACATTGCTGTATCAATCATTCCAGTGTATGTTGTCGTATTGATATGAACATCACTTGTAAATTCGCCATTAATCGATCGTGCTTCACTTTCAGCGTACTTTATTTCATTTTGACGTTTAACTTCAGCATCTTTTATTTTAACAATAACATCATCAAGATGTGCTTGTTCTTCGATTTTAATTTCATCAGCCATTTCTCAATACCCCACTTTACATGATTTTATTAGGCCTAATAGTGTATCATTTTTTTATAATCAACTCAAATAGGCAACTAATTGAACTTATTTCTTATTTGGTAGGAATTGGTCAACTACGATTCCAACAGCTAATCCAATTAATGTTGCGACAGCAATTTTACTTATCACAATCCCAATAATTAGACCAATTAAAGTTGTCATTCCTGCAATTAAAGTGTGTCTAGTCATATTGACCTCCAAAAATTTAATATATCTAGTATACCAGTATCGAAACCTGTTTAACACTGGTGACCTCTTATAGTGAGACAAATCTTAATAAAAGCTAAATATCAGTTAAAATAATAGCCTTTTTTTTAATTTCAGTTTAATATAATGAGTAAGACTAAAACGATTGGAGGGCCTGACAATGTTCGAACAAGCTTGGTTTTTCTTCACCCATTTCGAAAATTATTTAGGACCTCTTTTCCAGACTTTAGGTAACTGGAGTTACTTAATTCTTTTTGTACTTATCTTTGCCGAAACAGGTCTTGTTGTTTTTCCTTTTCTACCTGGTGAGTCGCTACTCTTTTTCACTAGTTCCATTGCCGCCTACTCAACAGATACCATTGATATTCGGGTATTAGTCCCAATATTCTTTTTTGCCGCACTCTCTGGAGATGCCGTGAATTTTGAAATTGGTCGACATTTAAATAAATTACCTTTCTTTAAAAAAAGAATCCCCCCTGAAAAGATGGAAATCGCCAAAAGTTTTTTCAAAAAACATGGTGCAAAAACAGT